>JAHHIL010000090.1 GCA_019358975.1 Trichocoleus desertorum ATA4-8-CV12 | reverse complement strand
GTCTGGCGCTGAACCTGCGAGCTTACGACTTCGTGTCGCAAGAGATTCGCGCAGCGGAGGACCCTGAATTTGAGACGTTCTACACGAAGAACATCTTGCTGAACGAGGGCATCCGCGCTTGGATGGCCCCTCAAGACCAGCCACACGAAAACTTTGTCTTCCCTGAGGAGGTTCTGCCCCGTGGTAACGCTCTCTAATCCAGTGGTTGCGGGCAGTGGCCGCGACCAAGAGTCATCTGGTTTTGCTTGGTGGGCTGGTAATGCCCGTCTAATTAGTCTGTCTGGTAAGCTGTTGGGCGCTCACGTCGCTCACCAAGGTCTGATTGTTTTCTGGGCTGGAGCGATGACCTTGTTTGAGGTGGCTCACTTTGTGCCCGAAAAGCCCATGTACGAGCAAGGCTTGATCCTGCTGCCTCACTTGGCGGCTCAAGGCTGGGGCGTTGGCCCTGGTGGTGAAGTGATCAACACCTTCCCCTACTTTGTCGTGGGTGTATTGCACCTGATTTCTTCTGCGGTACTTGGCCTAGGTGGTATCTACCATGCTGTCCGTGGTCCTGAAACCCTAGAAGAGTACTCCTCCTTCTTTGGTTACGACTGGAAGGACAAAAACAAGATGACCACCATCATCGGCATTCACCTGATCCTGTTGGGAGGCGGTGCTCTGCTACTGGTGGCTAAAGCCATGTTCTTTGGTGGTCTATACGATACTTGGGCACCAGGCGGTGGTGATGTGCGGGTTGTCACTAACCCCACTTTGAACCCAGCCACAATCTTTGGCTATCTGTTGAAGTCTCCTTTCGGTGGCGATGGCTGGATTGTCAGCGTTGACAACTTAGAAGACATCGTCGGTGGTCATATTTGGGTCGGCCTGGTCTGCATTTTCGGTGGTATCTTCCACATTCTCACTAAGCCTTTTGCTTGGGCTCGTCGCGCTTTCATCTGGTCAGGTGAGGCTTACCTCTCCTACAGTTTGGGTGCTCTGTCCCTGATGGGCTTCATTGCTTCTTGCTTTGTTTGGTACAACAACACTGCTTACCCCAGCGAATTCTTCGGTCCTACAGGTCCTGAAGCGTCCCAAGCGCAAGCAATGACCTTCTTGATTCGTGACCAGCGCTTGGGTGCAAACGTTGGTTCTGCTCAAGGTCCTACAGGCCTTGGTAAGTACCTGATGCGCTCCCCTACTGGTGAAATCATCTTTGGTGGTGAAACCATGCGCTTCTGGGACTTCCGTGGTCCTTGGTTGGAGCCTCTGCGTGGACCTAACGGCTTGGATCTCAACAAAATCAAGAACGACATTCAACCTTGGCAAGTGCGCCGCGCGGCTGAGTACATGACGCACGCTCCTTTAGGTTCTTTGAACTCTGTAGGTGGTGTGGCAACCGAAATTAACTCTGTTAACTTCGTGTCTCCTCGCGCTTGGTTGTCAACTTCTCACTTCGTGCTCGGTTTCTTCTTCCTAGTCGGTCACCTGTGGCACGCAGGTCGAGCACGGGCTGCTGCGGCTGGTTTTGAACGCGGCATCAACCGTGACACCGAACCCGTACTCTCTATGCCTAACCTTGACTAAGACTTTTTCTAGCGAATTTGTCTGAACTATTAGGTAAATAATTTCAGGCTCCTGCTTTAACGCAGGAGCTTTTTTTGTATTTAAGCAACCTGTGCTTTTATGTGGGAATGAAGTTTGGAATGATAGAAGTGAAACACAAACCTAAGGAAGACCCATATGCGTGAGTCAGATCTAACCGATGCCCTCCGATGGACTCCTGAAGCGAAAGTTAAATTACAAAATATTCCTTTTTTTGTGCGATCGCAGGCACGGCAGCGGATTGAGCATTTAGCGCGGGAGGGAGGGTTGGATACGGTGACGGCTGAGCTGGTAGAGCAAGCTCGCCTAGAGTTTGGCCAATAGGGTCTAGTTCAGGAAGCGCTGCTCAAACAAGTTTTCAATCAACTGTCTGCGGTATTCATCGCAGTCACAACTGCTTGCTGACTAACAGCCGTATAGATAGAGCGCAGGTGCTCCATAACGACCGGGGAGGGAGGCTGAGTAGTTGCACTGGTCGCCGCTTCTGGTTTTATAGCAATAGGACCAAGCACATCCAAGATGGTTTCTGTACTGGGAGGGGGCGCGATGACTACCAAAGAAGACTCTAGCTGTTCGTTGTAATGCCAAAACTGCTCGATTTTTAGCGGTGCAATGGGTTGCGGGCGATCGCTCACTGATTCTTCTGGAGTTAATGCTGTGCCCTCACTGCTAGTACTCCGCATTTGTCGTAGGGCAGCGATAATTTGCTCTTTGGTACGCCCCCGCAGTTCAAACAAGACAAACGGATCTTCACTAAAGCGATCGCCCAACAGGTAATAAACGGCCCCAATGTGCTTGCAGGGGTTCGCAGGATCAGGGCAAGAGCATTTGCTATGAATATCAAATCGTGTGAGTGGAAACAAGCTCAAACCATTACTAGTGAAGACTTCTTCAATGCTTTGAGGCATTTCCCCTGCTAAGAGCTTGGCTGAGAAAATTGCTCGCTGGGACATCGTTTCAATCACATACCCCCACTGTTCCTCAGTAAACGGATCGAGGGAAAGCGAGACTTGATAGGGTTCAGGAGCAGTACCTTGGACTAGAGCAGACACCTTTGGCCCTTGAAACTCTAGCGACAAAACATTGCCTTGCCGAGCATAGTTGCGAGCCCGCTCCAAGCGTCGTCGCCAGCCAAAAGACTCCAAAACATCTACCCAGCGCTGCGCCCACCATTCACGGCTGGGTTGGAGAGAAACGCCATCTGCTGCCGTGGTGGCTTTAGGTGGCTCGTTATTTTTAGTCGAATTGGGAGAATAATGGGTCATTCTGTGTCCTCATCAATCACAGCGCTGCGATCGAGCAAGAGCAAGTTGCGGAGTTGGTCAGTGTCCATCTCAGTTAGCCATTGTTCACCAGCCCCGACAACTTGCTCGGCTAGAGCTTTCTTGCTTTCAATCAATTCATGAATTTTTTCTTCCAAGGTGCCGTTGCACACAAACTTGTGCACTTGGACATTCCGAGTCTGACCGATGCGGAATACCCGGTCGGTGGCTTGGTTTTCGACTGCTGGGTTCCACCAGCGATCGAAGTGGAAGACATGGTTGGCACGAGTCAGATTGAGTCCTACCCCACCTGCCTTGAGGGAAAGAATAAAAATTCTCGGCCCCTGAGGGTCTTGTTGAAAGCGATCGACCATTTCCTCGCGTTGCTTCTTCGAGGTGCTGCCGTACAGGAACGGAATTTCTTGCTTTAGTTGTTTTTGCAGATGGTCTTGCAATAATTTGCCCCACTCGGCAAATTGAGTAAAGATTAAAGCGCGATCGCCTTTAGTGGCACCCACTTCCTCACTTGTGGCTAAAATTTCTTCCAGCATCTCCTCCAAGCGCTGAAGCTTGCCAGAACGGCTCTTGAAGGATGAAGCAGTTTTGTTTTCATCCTTCATCCCTCCTCCTTCATCCTTCAACAAAGTTGGGTGATTACAAATCTGCTTCAGTTTCACCAACAGCGCTAGAATCATGCCTCGTCGCTTGATGCCTTCAGCGTTTTCAATTTCGGATAGGGAGGTATCGACCGCTTGTTGGTATAACTTGGCTTGCTCGGCGGTGAGTCCACAGAAAATCGTCATTTCCTGTTTTTCGGGCAAGTCTTGGATAATGCTGCGATCGCTCTTGAGACGACGCAGAATAAAGGGTTGTACTAGCGATCGCAGAGTTTTGAGGGAAGCCGTGTCGCCGTAACGCTCTACTGGGATGGCAAACCGTCGCTGAAAGAAGTTCTTTGGCCCCAGATAGCCAGGATTGAGAAAGTCCAAAATGGACCACAACTCAGAGAGACGGTTCTCTACCGGAGTACCCGTCAAGGCAATACGAAAGTGGCTTTCTAGCTGCCGTACCGCTTGCGATTGTTTAGCCTCTGGATTTTTAATATTCTGGGCTTCATCCAACACTACCCCTTGCCAAGTAACAGTTTGCAGATCTTTGAGGTCTCGTTGAATAAGCGCGTAACTCGTAATGATTAAATGTTGACCTTTAACGGTTTTCGCAAAGACTTTTCCTTTGGGGCGCTTGTCGCCGTGATGCACCATGACTTTGAGGGTAGGACCAAATCTCTTCACTTCCCGCTCCCAGTTACCTAACACTGAAGTGGGGCAGACCAAGAGAGTGGGCTGTTCCAACGCTTTTTGTTCCTGTAGATGTAACAAGAAAGCAATCAGCTCTACGGTTTTCCCCAAACCCATATCGTCCGCTAGGCAAGCACCCAAGCCCCAGCGCTCTAGAAAGGCCAGCCAGCCAGCGCCACGGGCTTGGTAGGGACGCAACTCTCCCTTAAAGGTAGTGGGAGTGGCGATCGCTTCTACGGCTTGGCTACCAGAGGTGAGGGCATTGATTAGCTCTTGTAGAGCACCAGAGGCTTCAAAGCTGACGACAGGGAGCTTTTCAATCACTTGCGTGTCGCCTGTACTAATTCGCAGGGCATCTTCCAAGGAGAGGGCCATCTGGTCTTTGCGTTCGGCAAAGAAATTTTGAGCCGCACGAATATCTTGGGGCCGCAGTTCCACCCACTCGCCGTTGATTTCGACTAAGGGGGTATTCAGAGCCACTAGGCGATCGAACTCGCCTTTGGAAAGCGTTTGCCCCCCAATCGACAAGCCCCAGCGGAAATTCAGTAAGCTTTGGAGTCCTAGACGGCGATCGCCCGCGATAGAAGTCTCTGCTTGAATTTTCAGTCCTAAACGGTTGGCCCAGCCCCCTTGGTTCGCTAGCCCAGGCGGAAGAAGCACACCAAAACCACTATCTTGTAAGCGCCAAGCTGCCGTTTTAATGAACTCATACACCTGCAAAGCGGTGAGGCGACAAAACTGGGGTCGTTGCTCGTGCAAGCTGGGTTCTAGCAACGGATACAGTCGTGAAGCCAGCCCTAAGCCTGCCAGTAAGGTTTCTTGGGGTCGCTCAATGGTGCGGCCTAGATACACTAATCGCTCAACGGGATTGCTCCAGATGGTGGGGGCACTCAGCAAAAAGTCGGCATCGTTGGCTGCTTGCAAGAAATACTCCAGGAGCCATTCGGTTTGCCCGCTGACTGGAGGGTGTAAATAGAAGCAAGTCCGAAACCGTTGTTGCTCGGCCAAATAATCTTGGAGCGGGGCCGTCCAAGTCTGCAAAGCAGTTTCTAAACGCTCTAGGGTCGCTGGATCGCTCGTTATCAATCCAGATTCAGCGCTCAATGCTTGAAGCCACAGTTGCAGAGCTGGGTCAATTGCAGTTTCTGGCTTGCGGCGATCGCCTGGGACACTAGTAGAAGCCAAAGGGCTAGCGATCGCTCTAACTTGGGCATCCAAAGTACTGTTTAAGAATCCTCGAATTAAATCCTGTGGTGCCAGGGGTAAGTCCAAGGCTTGGGCCTGGGGTGTAGCAGAGGGCGCAGCTTGATAAGTACGGCAAACCGCAGGTAAGTGCTGCTTAAATTTCTCTAGTCTTTCTTGATCCGTCGCACTGTCGAGCAGTGATTGCCAACGAGCCACTCCGCTACCACCATTGGTTTGCACCATCGGCAAAAATTTTCCTCTTGCCAGCAGATCCAGGCTCCAGCGGGCCATGTGAGACCAAAACCGCAAATCATCGCCCACAAAGGAATCTTCGGCACCAAAAGAACTCAGCGGCAAAGCCTGGAGAAACTGCATTGCCGCCAGCGGAGGGAGACAAAATCCCTCAACTCGCCAAGGAGATAGGCAAAGCGTATCGGGTGTCGCTTCAGCCTCGGTAAGCGCAGCAGCAGAATGCTGAGGCAGGAGAGTTGTGGCTGTGACCCAAGTGGGTAAAGCTAACACTTGCGATCGCCAGGTGAGCGTACCATCAGCAGCGGCAACAGGCTCAACAGCAATTACAGAAGCAGAGGTAGCGCTACTCGTAGCAGTACGTTTACGGGAACGTCCAGCAGGCGTTGGGCTGGCTATGGGTGGGGAAGAAACGGAACTAGTAGCAGAAGCTGGCAACGTCCACTTGAGCCTGCCCGCTTGGTGCAGCGATCGCAGAAGATCCACTAACTCGCTGGGTGCGATCGCAAAAGGATGCTCTGGAATCTGCTCAGTAGCAATGGCCGTATCGTCAGCAATCCGTCGCCAAGTCTCACCCCAGACAAAAAAACAGCCTGCGAAATCAAGAGACGGAGCATGCTCTCCTAGTTCTGAGGCACTCTGATGAGCAACATTTCTGGAAGTTTGCAGTAACCAACTACCGTGTAAAATTGCCATGCGATTTTAAGTTGCCGAATTTTATCAGGATTAAAAGTTGGAGTAGAACCTACCGAAGCTAACCAGGCGCATAGTCATGATTTTCTCGAACTAAAAACTCTTGGCTGACAACTCTTTCGCTGATCACTTGATGAATATCCAGTTGCCGCTTTACAAAATACTTCGAAATGGAATGTCAACCGAGTTAGATCGGATGCAGCTTGCCGATCGAGAGTCGGTTCGGGAACTGCTGAATATTGTCATTACTGAAGGCCAAACCTATCCCCAAATACAACCTCTGAGCGAAAGCGAATTTGTAGCTTATTGGGCGAGTCATGATGCTTTTGTCGTGCGGGCAATGAACGATCTAGAGGGCCAAAAATCACCAAAAATCTTAGGAGCGTTTTATCTCAAACCAAACTTTCCGGGACGATGCAGCCATCTCTGCAATGCTGGGTTTATTGTGCAACCAAGCTTAAGAGGCCAGGGAATAGGGCGGTGGATGGAAGAGACGATGTTAGCGATCGCCCCCACTTTGGGATATAAGGCCGTAATGTTCAACTTGGTGTTTGCCACCAATACCCCTTCCATCAGCCTATGGCAATCTTTAGGATTCAGCACCATTGGCCGCATTCCCCAAGCCGTACAGTTGGCTGAAGGCTGTCAAGTTGATGCCCTCATTCTATATCGGTCTTTAAGCTGAATGTGCTTATCAATAACTTGTTGAACCCTCTGATCAAATCGCTGTCAATCGCGGCTGTCTCTAGCGTCGGCTCCATCACCAATCAGGCATGAGGCGATCGCAGGGCAGGGAGACAAAAGTAGCCATTTGCTTGAACAATTCCCGACCAAAAATCCTAATTAATTATTGTTTAGTTAGATGACTAAAGATTGAGGATTAGTTAAGAAATTGCTCTAGCTAATTCCTCTGCGCGATCGCCTGCAAAGACTCTCCTGTAAAGGCAGCACAAGGTCATCAGTGCTACGATTGCCTCAGAAGAAAAAAATAAGAACAACAAAGGAACGAACGCTACATGGTAGAGATAGACAAGTCAATATCCTTTGATGGACGGGATATTCGACTTAAGGTTGGTTTGCTGGCCCCTCAAGCAGGTGGGTCAGTGTTAATTCAATCGGGCGATACGGCGGTTCTAGTGACGGCTACGCAAGCAGCAGGGCGAGAAGGAATTGATTTCCTGCCCTTGCTGGTGGACTACGAAGAAAGACTTTATGCAGCAGGTCGGATTCCAGGCGGATTTCTCCGGCGTGAGGGTCGTCCCCCGGAAAGAGCAACCCTGACTAGTCGCCTCATTGACCGTCCGCTGCGTCCCCTATTCCCCTCTTGGCTACGAGATGACATTCAAGTGGTGGCAACCACCGTGTCAATGGATGAGCGAGTCCCTCCCGATGTGCTAGCCGTAACGGGAGCTTCGATTGCAGTCCTGTTAGCGCAGATTCCCTTTAATGGCCCAATGGCAGCCGTGCGCGTCGGTTTGGTAGGTGATGATTTTATTATTAACCCGACCTACAGCGAAATTGAGTCTGGTGATTTGGATTTGATCGTTGCAGGCTCCCCTGATGGCGTAGTCATGGTGGAAGCAGGCGCGAACCAATTGCCTGAGCAAGACATGATCGAAGCAATCGACTTCGGTTATGAAGCGGTGCGGGACTTGATTCAAGCACAGCGTGACTTGCTAGAGGAGTTGGGACTGGCCTTAGTGCAAGCAACCCCACCCGAAGTTGACTCCACCCTAGAGACTTTTATCCGCGATCGCGCCACCGCTCAGATTAAAGAGATTCTGGCCCGCTTTGAACCGGACAAGAAGGTACGGGATGCCGCTTTAGATGAGGTCAAAGCAGCGATCGTCAGCGAGATTGCCGCATTGGAAGAAACTGACCCGGTGCGAGTCGCCGCCGCAGCCAACTCCAAAGCTCTAGGCAACACCTTCAAAGACATCACCAAAACCCTCATGCGTCGCCAAGTGATTGAAGACGGGGTGCGTGTAGATGGGCGGAAGTTGGATGAAGTACGGCCCATTTCCTGTCGTACCGGGGTGCTGCCCTCGCGCGTACATGGCACTGGCCTGTTCAACCGAGGCTTGACTCAGGTGTTGTCGGTTGCCACGCTAGGTACTCCTGGCGATGCCCAAGAGCTGGACGACCTGCACCCCGACGAGCAGAAGCGTTACCTGCATCACTACAACTTCCCCCCTTACTCGGTGGGCGAAACTCGACCCATGCGATCGCCTGGTCGCCGGGAAGTGGGCCACGGTGCCTTAGCAGAACGCGCACTGGTGCCTGTGCTACCAAGCCAGCAAGAATTTCCCTATGTGATTCGGGTCGTGTCTGAGGTGCTGTCTTCCAATGGTTCCACCTCGATGGGTTCGGTCTGTGGTTCTACCCTAGCTCTCATGGATGCGGGCGTACCAATTACCAAACCTGTCAGTGGTGCAGCGATGGGTCTGATTAAGGAAGGCGATGAAATTCGGATTCTGACAGACATCCAAGGCATCGAAGACTTCCTAGGTGACATGGACTTCAAAGTCGCTGGAACCGACAGCGGTATCACGGCGCTACAGATGGACATGAAGATCACTGGGCTATCAATGGAAATCATTTCCAAAGCGATCGCCCAAGCCAAACCTGCCCGGATGCACATCCTAGAGAAAATGTTGGGGACAATCAACCAACCTCGCCAAGAACTCTCCCCTTACGCCCCTCGCCTGCTGACCATCAAGATCGACCAAGACTTGATCGGCATGATCATTGGCCCAGGTGGTAAGACGATCAAAGGCATTACCGAAGAAACCGGAGCCAAGATCGACATCGAAGATGATGGCACCATCACGATTTCGGCAGTCGATGGCGAAAAGGCCATGCGAGCTCGCAACATTATCCAGGGCATGACGCGCAAGCTAAATGCAGGAGATGTTTACGCAGGCCGTGTGACTCGGATTATTCCGATTGGGGCGTTTGTGGAGTTCCTCCCTGGAAAGGAAGGCATGATCCACATTTCTCAGTTGGCCGAGCACCGTGTCGGTAAGGTGGAAGATGAAGTTGCCGTGGGCGATGAAGTCGTGGTGAAGATCCGCGAAATTGACAATCGTGGCCGCGTCAATCTCACCCGTCTGGGCATCCACCCAGAGGAAGCTGCTGCCGCCCGTGAAGCTGTAACTGTGGAATCTAAGTAACCTCAAGTTTTAGTGGGTGGTGATTCAAGTCACTCACTAGAAGTCTCAGGAAGCGATCGCTTTTTCCTAACTTTAAGGAAGGGCGATCGCTTTGAGTTTAATTTCTCAACGACAAGAATAGGTAAAACTGCCCCCCGAAAGCCTTAAACTGGAGGTTGCATTTCAAAGTGTTGTGAGTTTGGCTGAAGCACCCGTGCGCAAAATCGTTATTGCTGGCAACTGGAAAATGTACAAAACCCAGGCAGAGTCCCTGGAGTTTTTGCAAGGATTTATGTCCGAATTGGATGCAACCCCAGATGAGCGGGAAGTAGTCGTTTGCGCTCCATTTACAAATTTAGGGCTATTGTCGAAGAGTCTGCATGGCAGTCGAGTCCAGTTGGGCGCTCAGAACGTTCACTGGGAAGATGCGGGTGCCTATACGGGTGAAATTGCGGGTGCCATGCTAGCCGAAATTGGCGTGCGCTTCGTAGTCGTCGGTCACAGCGAACGCCGACAGTACTTTGGCGAAACCGACGAAACTGTAAACCTGCGCCTAAAAGCAGCCCAACGGCATAGCCTCACCCCCATCTTGTGTGTAGGTGAAACCAAGCAACAGCGAGACGCGGGCGAAACCGAAGCCGTGATTTTTAACCAGTTGGCCCAAGACTTGGTAGGAGTTGACCAGCAGAATTTGGTGATTGCCTACGAACCGATCTGGGCGATCGGCACTGGCGATACTTGCGAAACAACAGAAGCCAATCGCGTCATTGGTTTAATTCGTCAGAAATTGACCAATGCCAATGTCTCAATTCAGTACGGTGGGTCTGTCAAACCAGACAACATCGACGAAATTATGGCTCAACCAGAGATCGACGGTGCTTTAGTCGGCGGGGCCAGTCTAGACCCCAAGAGCTTCGCTCGGATCGTGAACCACCAAGCTTAGAACCGGGCCAGAGCAATTCCCTAACCTCGGTATCAGATCTTGCGTAGGGGCGAACAGCGGTTCGCCCACATAGTCTTTGGGCCAGTAATTTAACTAACTAGACGGGAAATCCCCATCCTTCTACAAGGTGGGGATGAGATGTCGCGGCAATGGAGTAAAGCGGAGTTGCCCTACTATCTATCGGGTTTTACGAACTCTCGAATTAACTCTCTCAA
>JAHHIL010000089.1 GCA_019358975.1 Trichocoleus desertorum ATA4-8-CV12 | reverse complement strand
GATAGCAACCCGGTCAATGGTTCACTCTCAGCATAAAGGAAACCCATGAATCAGGAACTACGCTTCCTAGTGAAGTTCTCTAGCAGGAATTGACAATCATCATTGCGGGAAAGCGCAAACTCGACTTTAGGTTATTCGCATCATGAATAGTGGCAAGGCGGGGAGTCGTTGAAAAATGTTGTTAATTCGGGTTCTCAAATATTGCACTTTCCCGCAAACATGATCTGTGGTTGCCTACCTGTGATCTCAAAGCGTCGTTTTCTACAGTAGGGAAGGTAAGCGAAACTCTATTTGCTAGCGAGGAACCTTCCATGCTTCAGCCTTTTCGCCGCTCAGCGATCGCACGCCTCGGTACGCGAACCCCTGTTGCTAGCCTCATCCTTAGATCAAGCAATTGCGATTAACCCTACAAATTACGACTAAAGGCAATGGCAAAGTAGCCGTCAGAAGCATTCTTTTGTATCGTACAGGGCAAAAAAAGGAGATGCAATCCTATGACTCACCGGTTCAAGCGACAAATCTATTACTATGCGCTCACGGTTAGCCTTTTGATGAGTGTGTTGCTCGGGATAGTTCCGGTAGCACTAGCAAAATACCGTCCCCCCGCCAAACCGTCAGCACCGAAGGGAACGAGACCCAATATCACGCGTGGTGGCAACTGCGATCGCAGCGCCACCATCGGCTTAACCACACTCGTTCCATTGAGCCATGTTGGGCAAACTAGCTCCCAGCATCCATCATTCTTCTGGTTTATGCCCGAGCGCCAAGCCTACCCCCTGCAATTTCGGCTCTTCACGTCCAATGGACAACCGCTTTACCGCACTCAACTACAAAGCCAAGCAGGAATCATGCAGTTCTCCCTGCCTCAAAGTCAGCCCGGACTGGCGATCGGACAAACCTATCGCTGGCAGGTAGTGTTAGTCTGTGACCCGCAGGCTCCTTCGAGGAATGTCGTGGCGGCGGCAGAAATCGAGGTGGTCAAGCCTGATGCGCCGTTGCAGACTCAACTTGCTGCCGCGGCAACACCCCAACAGCAGAGCAACCTGTATGCAGAGACTGGGCTATGGTATGACGCGATCGCCGCCGCACTCAAAGCTTCTGAGACGGTTCAAAATCAGTCACCCGTGTTGGATTTACTCGGTTCTCTTGCCAGTTCGGAAGCCCAACTGTTGCAGGAATGGAGCGATCGCCTGAAGCAGATTGAAGCGATCGAACGACAGCGCCAAGAGCCACAACCCAGACCCTAGAACTCATGAAACTTGCCCCCAAACAGATCAAATCAAGCAAACGCAAGGTGCGATTGCCCCTGGCAACTGCGAAGCACTCGCGGTTCCTCCTGCCCCTTGCCTTTTGCCTTTTGCCTGTTACTTTCTGTCTTCCTCTCCATACTCCACCTCCCGCTGTTGCTCAGGCGATCGATACCCGTAAAGCCGAAGCCGATCGCCTGTTGCAGCAGGGAATTCAACAATATCAGACTAGCCAATTCCAAGCCGCGCTAAATTCCTGCCAACAGGCATTGCAAATTTATCGTGCCCTCAAAAACCGCCAACGGGAGAGTGTAACCCTGAGTAACTTGGTAAGCATTTACAGGGTTCTGGGCGAGTATGACAAAGCCATTGAATATGGGCAGGAAAGTCTTGCGATCGCCCGCGAAATTAAAAATCGCCTGGGGGAAAATGAGGCACTAGGCATTTTGGGAAACACTTACCATGCCCTGGGTAACTATAACAAAGCCATTGAGTACTTACAGCAACAGTTAGCCATCGCCCGCGAAATTAAAAATCACCAAGGGGAAAGTGTGGCACTAGGTAATTTAGCAGGTGCTTACCTCTATCTGGGCAACTATGCCAAAGCCATTGAGTATTTACAGCAACAGTTAGCCATCGCCCGCGAAGTTAAATACCGCCGAGGGGAAGGTGTGGCACTAGGTAATTTAGGACTTGCTTACCGCTCTTTAGGGAACTACGTCAAAGCGATTGAGTATTTACAGCAAAGTCTAGCGATCGCGTACGAAATTAAAGACCGTCAATTAGGAAGTACGACACTGGGCAATTTAGGAAATGCTCACCTAAAACTGGGCGACTATGACAAAGCCATTGAATATTCACAGCAATATCTAGCCATCGCCCGTGAAATTAAGAACCGCCAAGGGGAAAGTGAGGCACTAGGCAGTTTAGGGGGCGCTTACCTCAGTATGAGCGACTATGCCAAAGGCATTGAGTATTCACAGCAATATTTAGCGATCGCCCGCGAAATCAAAGACCGTCAAGGGGAAGGTGTGGCACTAGGCAATTTAGGGCTTGCTTACGGCTATTTGAGCAATGAGGTTCAGGCGATCAAATATATTCAGCAATATTTAGCGATCGCCCGCGAAGTTAAGGACCGCGCGGGGGAGGGTCTAGCACTTAACAACCTTGGAGTGACATTCTTGAAAGCTGGCAACCCCACAGAAGCCGAAAAAATGTTGGTGCAGGGGATTCAAGTGTGGGAATCAATGCGGCAAATGCTTGGCTCCAACGATGCGAATAAAATCTCCATTTTTGAAGGACAAGCTGCCACTTATCGGACGTTACAACAAGTCCGCGTGGCTCAGAATCAACCGATTGCCGCCTTAGAAATTGCCGAACGGGGACGCGCCCGTGCCTTTGTCGATCTCCTGACTCAGCGACTATCATCTGGTTCTGCCAATCCGCTTGTCGCCTCTGCTCCTAACCAAGCCCAGATCCGCCAAATCGCGAAAGCACAGAATGCAACTTTGGTGCAGTATTCCATCATTTACGATGAGTTCCAGATCCAAGGAAAACCAGTAGGACAGGAATCCGCGCTCTACATCTGGGTGATTCAACCCACAGGCGAAATCACCTTCCGCCAAGTTGACCTCAAACCCCTCTGGCAACAGCACAACGCCTCTCTAGCTAACCTCATCGTTGGCAATCAAGAATCCTTGGATATTCGCAGTCGCAGTAACAATCGCTCCACAAAATCTGAACCCAACTTCAACTTACAACGTCTGTATCAGCAACTGATTGACCCGATCGCCTCTCTGCTTCCCAAAGACCCCAAAGCCCATGTCATCTTCATTCCTCAAGGCTCCCTCTTCCAAGTGCCTTTCCCCGCCCTGCAAGATGCTAACGGCACCTACCTGATCCAAAAACACACCATTCGCACCGCCCCCTCGATTCAGGTCTTGGATTTGACTCGGCAACAACAACAGAAGCTAGCCACTCAGCCCGCCAGTGGTCGTGGTAAAGCTCTCGTATTAGGCAATCCCACCATGCCCCAAGTTTCCCTATCGCCCGGAGAGCCAAAACAAGCCCTATCGCCCCTTCCCGCAGCCGAAGACGAAGCCGAAGCGATCGCCCCGCTGCTCAACACTCAAGCCATCATCGGTGATCAAGGCACCAAAGCCGCGATCGTTCAAAGAATGCCTCAGGCATCGATCATTCACCTCGCTACTCATGGGTTGCTGGATGATGTACATGGATTGGGTAGCGCGATCGCTTTGGCTCCCTCTGGCAACGATGACGGCTTATTGACCGCAGCCGAAATCTTCGATATGAAACTGCAAGCCAGCCTGGTCGTTTTGAGTGCCTGCAACACGGGAGAAGGCAGAATTACCGGAGATGGCGTGATTGGCTTGTCGCGCTCTTTAATTTCAGCAGGCGTGCCCAGTGTAATTGTTTCCCTCTGGGCAGTTCCCGATGCGCCGACCGCAGAATTGATGACCGCGTTTTACAAGAACCTTCAGAAGCAGCCCAATAAGGCACAGGCACTCCGGCAGGCCATGTTAACCACGATGGCAACGCACCCCGAACCGAAAGATTGGGCAGCTTTCACGCTGATTGGAGAAGCAGAGTAGCGCTGCTTTGAAAGACGCTCGACTCAGACGGATGAAGGCAACCCCTGCCGTATCTCACCTAAACCTCTCCACCTAAAACATATTTCTCTCGATCCAAAATCATCACGGAGTTTTGTTTCACGGTTGAAGCCCACAAGTAGACGTATCAGGAGGCTCGAGTATGCGACATCAGTCAAATCGACAGTCAAATCGACCTATTCTAGGGATTATATTCATTCTCTTGGGGTTGGCACTTGCTGGTTTCTTTCACGCTCCTCGTCTAATCTCTTCGCATTACTTTCAACAAGGACTCACGTCGTATGACGAAGGGGATTATCAAGAGTCTGCCTTAGCTTTTCGTCAGATAATTAAGCACGATTTAGATAATGCAGATGCTTATTACAATTTAGGGTTGGCGCTCAACCAAGCAGGGGAAGTTGATCAAGCGATCGCGGCTTACCGAAAATCCCTTGAACTGACTCCCGAAAACCCAGAAGACATTTATCTCAGCCTTGGTTACGCCTTGCAGGATCGTGGCAGGAATGACGAAGCGATCGCGGCTTATCAAACCACGATTGAACTGAATCCGCGCAGTGCCCGTGCCTACGCGAATTTAGCTGCTCTACTGTATCAGCGAGCCGATATTGACGGAGCGATTACAGCCGCTCGCAAAGCTGTTGAACTAAAGCCTAATAATGCAGAAGCTTTGATTACTCTCGGAGCGGCTTTATTAGATCATGGGCATCTGGAACAAGCCAGCACCAAGCTAAAGCGAGCAATTGAGCTTAAGCCAGATAATGCGATGGCTCACAACAACTTAGGAACAGCCTTAAGTCAGCAAAAGCAAGCAGACAAAGCGATCGCTGCATACCAAAAAGCAATTGAGCTAGACCCGAAGTTGGCGATCGCCCACGCGAATCTGGGATTGGCCTTATCTAAACAAGGAAAGCAAACTGAGGCTCTGTCTGAGGTTGAGAAGGCAGTAGAACTTGATTCAAAATCGCCCGAGTCCCACTACGCTCTGGGAGCAGTGCTGCTCGCCCAAAATCGGCTACCCGAGGCAATCTCAGCGCTGAAGCAAGCTGTTGCACTGAGCTACCACGATGCTGAGTCTCACTTTCTTTTAGGAGTTGCTTTGTATACCGATCGACAGGAGCCAAATGGGATTGAGCATCTAAGGCAGGCAGAAGAACTCTCTAAAGCACAAGGCAAGGTGAGCCTGACGAAGCAGATTGAACAAGCGTTACAAGACCTTGAGAGGGTATCGTCATGACGCGGAGAGATGGAATGGGCAGAATTTTCTTTTTCATGCTCATGCCTGGTTTCTTCTTCTCAATCGCAAGTTGGATGTATTTGACAATTCCTGATCGCTACCGAGCCGAAGTTAACTTTCGTTCAAAAGCGCTTTCAACCTCTGGCATTGTCGCTGAGAAAAACCAACAAACAACTTGTGTTGGAGGAGGGCTAGGTGCTTGCACATCCAGTTGCAACATGACTGTCAAATTTCAGACCCACCAGGGCAGAACGATTGTATTTTCGAACAATTGCACCTCTGCCAAGAAAAATCAAACCGTTCCCGTTTTGTATGACCCAGAGACTGCTTCTGTGAAAGCGCGAATTGATGTGGGAGATAGTCCTGAGAGTCGAGCAAACGGCGATCGCCTGACTAGCTTCATGTTTGCACTGTTTGGAATTGGCTCTGTCGCTGTTGGCTTCTCAATTTATAGAACCCCTCCAACACAGACCTGAGAAGTTAACTACGATGAAAACTACGATCTTACTAACGCCTCCACTCTAAAACTCATCGCCTCTTAGCCCAAAATCATCACGGAGTTTTATTTCACTATGCTCCCTCAGTTGAAACGGTTCAAACGAGTAAGCCGTAGCGCTAAACGGGTTTTCCTCGGTGTTATTTCCTGTATGCTCTGCCTGCTGCTGTCTGAGCCATTTCTGATTGCTTTAGGGCAACCCAGAGTCAGGGTAGTACCGTCAGATTTAGAAGATAGCAAAGTTCAGATATTGGCTCAAACTGCCACCTCTCCTGCAGATGGTAAACCAGAACCGCGAGTGTTAGTTGCGGAAGTCGTGGTGCAGGGCGCATCGGGAAAGCTACAAGAAATTGCTTATCAAGCGATCGTCACCAAATCGGGGCAGGCGACAACACGATCGCAGCTCCAAAAAGATATCAACGCCATCTTCAAAACAGGCTGGTTCAGCAACGTTAAGGCGGTACCAGAAGATACTCCCAAGGGCGTACGGGTTACATTTATCGTGCAGCCCAATCCAGTACTGCGTCAGGCGAAAATCGTGTCGGTTTCAGGGAATAAGCCTGTCCTGCCAGTAACGGTGGTGGATGAATCTTTTCGATCGCAATACGGCAACATTCTCAATCTGCAAACCTTTCAAGCAGGTATTGACAAGCTCACTCAGCGTTATCAAGCCAAAGGCTATGTCTTGGCAAAAGTGCTGAAAGATCTAAAGATTTCTGAAGATGGCATCGTGACTTTGAAAATTGCGGAAGGAGTGATTAATCCCGTGATTGAGTCCGTGCGGGTGCAGTTCGTGAACTCGGAAAATAAACCAACAAACGTTCAGGAGCAGTTGGTTGGCGATAAAACTCTTGCCTCTGTGATTCTCCCGGCAGTCAGGTCGAAGCCCGGCATGGTTTTTAATCGCGCTCAACTTGAACAAGACCGGAGACGAGTCCTTAGCTTAGGCATTTTGAAGGATGCGAAGTTGGCATGGGAATCTGGCAAAAATCCTCAGCAAGTGGCTGTAGTACTGAATGTACAGGAAATATCGGGCATCACTGAGAAGTTAGTGAGCAAGGCAGAACGTGTGAACAGAGCGGAGGCAGACTTACAACGGGCACGCTCCCAAAAAGACTCGATCGCCGAAGCCACAGCACTGCGAACTCTTGCCGAAGTGCAGTCTAATGTTGCCCTCTACCAAACTGCCCTCAAACTCTCTCAAACATCTAACGATCAAGCAGGAGCAGCAGAAGCACTCAAGGGATTGGCTTATATCTACAACAATCAAGCCGACAATAAAACAAACGACAGTAACAACGAAAATAATAAAAAGTCCATTGACAAAGAGAAGAAAAAGCAAGCCATTTCCACCTATCAAGCTGCACTGAAGATTTATCAAAATCTCAACAATGACACCCAGGCTGCCATCATCTTGAATAATATCGGCTATCTTTTTCAGGAGTTGGAGGATTACCCGTCGGCGATCGCCACTTATCGCCAGGCCGCACCGCTGTTCCAAAAATTAAAGCAACCCTTCTGGCAAGCACTAACCCTGGGTCATCTGGCAGCTAGCTACCGAGAAATCGATGAGGTTGATCAATCTTTGGTGACCCACCAGCGAGCTCTATTGCTCTGGCAATCTCTGCAAGAACAGCCCAACCAACTTCAATCGTCATCACTACTAACCAGCGTCGATCAACCAAACGATCGCCAAAGTCAAATAAGTGCCTCCTGGGTATACCCTTTCCAAGGTGATATCCAGTTTTACATTGGCACCAATGACCTGCGAAAAAGCAGCCTTGCCGATGTACGGTTTGGGGAAGCGATGACGATCCTTAACATCGGTGGCATTTACCAAGCCGTTGGGGATTATCAGCAAGCACTCTACACCTTTAAGGAGGCTTTACCGCTTCTCCAAATTTTCCGCAGTAACATCCAAGAGCTGGTACAGGATGGTTCGATTGATTCTCCTTTAACAGGCGAACTCTTGGTCGGAATCGTGGATATATTTGAATCATTTTTAATGAGTACGCTTTACGCAGACCTGGGCTGGCAGCAGCAAGCTCAGAACTACCGCGATCTCGTCTTAGTTGGAGGACACACTCTTCTAGAAAAAATGCAGCAAATCGCCACGACAACTGGACAAACACCTGAGCTAGAGAGCTTTCTGCTTATTATGAGTCCTCTATTCAGTGTTTTTAGTAGTTCTATCTCTAATGCTGGTAGCAAATTATCTGAGGTACAGAGCAGCCAGATAGTTATTGATTGGATTAACCAGTCCATGCCATTCATTCAAGAACTCATTGCCAAACAGCAATTACCATCTCAGTGGAAACCTTATCGCCCCTGGCTAGAAGCGGCATACAACTACTTTCTAGGCGAGGAGCTAGCGAGGGCAAGTAAACCTCAGGAGGCAGTCGATGCTTATCGGCAAGTGCTGGCACAGTGGAAAAGTCTGCTGCCACTCAATCTGCAAACTCTACGATCGCTAAATACCAATACTTCTACCCTCTCCTCTAAGTTCTCCATTACGGGCAACGTGTCGTTAATTTCAGAGAGCTTATCAAAGGGTTTAGAACTTGTAGAATACATTCCTCACGCTACTGTCTACAAAGCACTAGGTAAGGCATTGCTGGCATCGGGCAAAAGCCAGGAAGCCATTGGAGCGCATCAGCAAGCAGTACAAATTTTGCAGGCTGGTCGAGACCGTACCTCAAAAACCAATCCTACTCGCACTCAACCAACCAATGCGCTTAATCAGTTTTTGCAAATTGAGCTGACAAAAATCTCTGATGGTGTGAATGCCGATACGTTTTATCAATTGGGCAAAGCCTATGCCGCAAATCAGCAGAATGCTCTGGCGCTGGAATCATATAATCGCGCCTTACCGCTGTGGCGCAAAGCCGATAAGATTTTGCAAGAGGCTGACACCTACTGGGAAATGGCGATCGTCCAACGGCAGCAGGGCAATTTAGCTCAAGCAGAAACCCAAATCGAAACTGCGATCGCTCGAATTGAGTCAGGAGCAGCGCAGATTAGCGATCAACAGCAACAAAAGACTAACCCCACGCCCCAGAAATCTAGCCCCTACAAGTCCTACATCAACTTAGTGGATTATCTCGCCTCAAAGCAGAATTACTATGGGTTTTACATTGATTTACTCATGCAATTGCACCAGCAATTCCCCACCTCTGGCTATGAAGAGTTAGCATTTGAAGCTAGTGAGCGATCGCATGCCCGCAGTCTTCGCGCCATGCTGAATCGCTCCATGCGCCAACCTACGCACTCAGATTTCATCAACCTGTTAGACGGTGTGCAAGCCATTCAACTTGCTCAAGTTTCATCCTCAAAAGCTCTGCAACAGCAAATTCTAGATAACAAAACTATCCTGCTAGAGTACGCTTTAGGCGAAGAACGCAGCTATCTGTGGGCAGTGACGCAAAGGGGGCTGCAAACCTATACCTTGCCGAAGCGAGCCACGATAGAAGCCGTCTCACGGGAATTTATTGAACTGATGCAATCACCGCTCTACCGAGTGGGCGCTCTTCGTGGTGCTGCTCCACAAGTAGCTTCCGATGCGGTTCAAGTCGATGCTGCCACACAACTTAGCCAGATACTTTTGGAACCTGTCGCGGGGCAATTGGGCAATAAACGGTTGTTGATCGTCAGCGATGGCATTTTGCATTACCTACCATTTGCAGCCTTGCCCAAGCCCGGAACCGCCGGAAAAAATCAAGTTCCTCTATTGGTCGATCATGAAATTGTGAGTTTACCTTCTGCTTCGATCCAGATTGAATTACAGCATCGAGCCAATTCTAAAGCACCAACTAAAACTTTGGCAATGCTGGCAGATCCCATTTTTAGCCGCGACGATCAACGCTTCCAGCATCGCGCCCCTGATCTCACTACCGATGTTGAAACTCTTTATTCGCGCCTACCTGCCACACGACAGGAGGCGAGTCAAATTTTGGCGTTAGTTCCCTCTGCCAAAAGGCTATTGAAATTGGATGCTGCTGCCAGCCGTCGAATTGCTATGAGTCCAGAATTGGCGCAGTATCGAATCGTTCATTTTGCCAGTCACGGCATTCTCAATAGTCAGAATCCGCAGCGATCGGGCATGGTTTTGTCGATCGTCAATGACCAAGGAGCGCTTCAACGCAGTCTACTGTCTACCGCTGATGTGTTTAACCTGAAGCTATCAGCAGATTTGGTAGTGCTGAGTGGGTGTACTACCGCGTTGGGCAAAGAAATTCAGGGTGAGGGGTTAATTGGTCTGACCGGAGGATTGATGTATGCAGGTGCCAAGCAGGTTGTTGCGGGGTTGTGGGATGTGAATGATGACTCCACAGCTCTGCTCATGACTCACTTTTATCAAGGTATGTTGAGCCAAGGTTTACCAGCCGTTGCTGCCCTTAGAGCCGCACAACTTAAGCTGTGGCAGAGCCAGAATTGGCAAGCCCCCTATTATTGGGCCGCCTTTACCCTACAAGGGAGTTGAAAAGATGCGCCAACCGCAACATTAATGCAGACGTGTTATAGTGCTACGCATCAAGTTTAGGGCAAAGGGGGTGTGGGGGCTTCGCCCCCAGCCAGGGGTTTCACCCCTGCACTTCGTCTTAACCTTTATCAGTACTGCTATATCAAAACCTTCAGAAAAATTCTAAGACGCAGGCACTACGGCGGGCGATCCTAACCAGGATGAAAACTCATCCCCAACCGAAAGATTGGGCAGCATTCACGCTGATTGGAGAAGCAGAGTAAGGCATCTACGAAAAACGATCGCTAGTGGGTTAGGGCTAGGCCAGACGTTGCAATAACGCTGGGCGATCGCAGGCTAACATCATCGCTACGACTGCTGATTAATACAAACCTCAGTTTCTCTTTTCATCCACGACAACGCGGCTAATTGCTGAATTTGCGATGACTGAGACTACAAATAAGGGGGTTGCAAATAAATAACACCCCTGTCAAGCAGGAAGAATGGTGATATCCCATTTGGGTAAAGTTTCAGACCGTTGCCAGAAGGGGAGATAGGATTCTAATTCCTCAGCCAGCAATTTGATT
>JAHHIL010000088.1 GCA_019358975.1 Trichocoleus desertorum ATA4-8-CV12 | reverse complement strand
GATAGCAACCCGGTCAATGGTTCACTCTCAGCATAAAGGAAACCCATGAATCAGGAACTACGCTTCCTAGTGAAGTTCTCTAGCAGGAATTGACAATCATCATTGCGGGAAAGCGCAAACTCGACTTCAGGTCATTCGCGTCATAGATAATGGCAAGGTGGGGAGTCGTTGAAAAATGTGAATTCGGGTTCTCAAATATTGCACTTTCCCGCAAACATGATTTGTGGTTGCTTACCTATGATCTAAGAGCGTCGTTTTCTACAGGGAGATGCAATCCTATGAATCACTGGCTGAAGCGACGAATCTATTACTATGCGCTCACGGTTAGCCTTTTGATGAGTGTGTTGCTCTCGATGGCTCCGGTAGCACTGGCAAAATACCGTCCCCCCGCCAAACCGTCAGCACCGAAGGGAACGAGACCCAATATAACGCGTGGTGGCGCTGCGATCGCAGCGCCACCATCGGCTTAACCACACTCGTTCCATTGAGCCATGTTGGGCAAACTAGCTCCCAGCATCCATCATTCTTCTGGTTTGTGCCCGAGCGCCAAGCCTACCCCCTGCAATTCCGACTCTTCACGTCCAATGGACAACCGCTCTACCGCACTCAACTACAAAGCCAAGCGGGAATCATGCAGTTTTCCCTGCCTCAAAGTCAGCCCCAACTAGCGATTGGACAAACCTATCGCTGGCAGGTGGTGTTGGTCTGTGACCCGCAGGTTCCTTCGAGGAATGTCGTGGCGGCGGCAGAAATCGAGGTGGTCAAGCCTGATGCGTCGTTGCAGACTCAACTGGCTGCCGCACCAACACCCCAACAGCAGAGCAACCTGTATGCGGAGACTGGGCTATGGTATGACGCGATCGCAGCCGCACTCAAAGCTTCTGAGACAGCTCAAACTCAGTCACCTGTGTTGGATTTACTCGATTCCCTTGCCGCTTCGGAAGCCCAACCGCTGAAAGACTGGAGCGATCGCCTGAAGCAGATTGAGGCGAGCGAACGACAGCGCCAAGAGCTGCGCCAGCCCCCGCAACCCAAACTCTAAGACCCATGCAACCTGTCACTAAACAGATCAAATCAAGCAAACGCAAGGTGCGATTGCCCCTGGCAACTGCGAAGCACTCGCGTTTTCTCCTGCCCTTCGCCTTTTGCCTTTTGCCTGTTACTTTCTGTCTTCCTCTTCATACCCCACCTCCCGCTGTTGCTCAAGCGATCGATGCTCGTCAAGCCGAAGCCGATCGCCTGTTGAATCAGGGAATTCAGCAATATCAAACTAGCCAATTCCAAGCCGCGCTGGATTTTTGGCAACAGGCATTCCAAATTTATCGCGCCCTCCACAATCGCCACGAGGGATGGACACTCGGCAATCTGGGATCTGCTTACCAGTCTTTGGGCGACTATGCCAAAGCAATTGAGTATGGTCAGCAATATCTAGTCATCGCCCGTCAGATTAGAGACCGCTATGGAGAAGGTGCAGCACTCGGCAGTTTAGGACTCGCCTACTTCTCTTTAAGCAACGATGCCAAAGCGATTGAGTATATGCAGCAGTGGTTAATCTTCACCCGCGAAATTAAAGATCGCCGAGGAGAAGGTTTGGCACTCGGCAATCTGGGACTCGCTTACCAATCTTTGGGCAATGATGCTAAAGCGATCGAGTATATGCAGCAGAGTTTAACCATCACCCGCGAAATCAAAGATCGTGAAGGAGAAGGTGCAGCACTGAGCAATTTGGGACTCACTTACCACTACCTAGGTAACTATGCCAAAGCCATTGAGTATGGTCAGCAACAGTTAGTCATTGCCCGTCAAATTAAAGACCGTCAAGGGGAGGGGATGGCGTTCAACAACCTCGGAGCGGCGTTCTTAAAAGCTGGTAACCCCACAGAGGCTGAAAGAATGCTCATGCAGGGAATTCAAGTGTGGGAATCGATGCGGCAACTGCTTGGCTCCAACGATGCGAATAAAGTCTCTATTTTTGAAGGACAAGCTCGAACCTACCAGACGTTACAACAAGTCCAGGTGGCGCAAAAGAACCCGATTGCTGCCTTAGAAATTGCTGAGCGGGGACGTGCCCGTGCTTTTGTCGATCTCCTGACCCAGCGTTTGTCATTTGGTTCCGCCGATGCGGTCGTTGCTTCTGTTCTCAACCAAGATCAAATCCGTCAAATCGCGAAAGCACAGAACGCAACTTTAGTACAGTATTCCATCATCTACGATGACTTTCAGATTCAGGACAAACAAACATCGCGAGAATCAGCGCTCTACATTTGGGTGATTCAACCTACAGGTGAAATCACGTTCCGCCAGGTAGACCTCAAACCCCTTT
This sequence comes from Trichocoleus desertorum ATA4-8-CV12, assembly GCA_019358975.1. NCBI lineage: Bacteria > Bacillati > Cyanobacteriota > Cyanophyceae > Leptolyngbyales > Trichocoleusaceae > Trichocoleus > Trichocoleus desertorum. Next base: position 8,611 of record JAHHIL010000088.1, on the reverse strand, counting down.
GGCAACAGCACAACGCCTCCCTAGCCAACCTCATCATTGGCAATCAAGAGTTTCTGGCTGTTCGCAGTCGCAACAGTCTTGGCTTTGCCCAACGCCAACCCGACTTGCCGACGCTCCATCAACTGCTGATCGACCCGATCGCCTCTCTGCTTCCCAAAGACCCCAACGCCCATGTCATCTTCATTCCTCAAGGCTCCCTCTTCCAGGTGCCTTTTCCCGCCCTGCAAGATGCCAATGGCACTTACCTAATTCAAAAACACACCATCCTCACCGCACCCTCGATTCAGGTCTTGGATTTGACTCGGCAACAACAACAGAAGTTAGCCACTCAGCCAACCAGCCGTCGTGGTAACGCTCTCGTGCTGGGCAATCCCACCATGCCACAGATTTCTTTGTTTCCCGGAGAGCCGAAACAAGCCTTATCACCTCTACCGGGAGCCGAAGCCGAAGCCAAAGCGATCGCCCCGCTGCTCAACACTCAAGCCATCATCGGTGATCAAGGCACCAAAGCTGCCATCACTCAAAAAATGCCCCAAGCATCAATCATCCACCTTGCCACTCACGGATTGCTCGATGACGTGCAGGGATTGGGTAGCGCGATCGCCCTGGCTCCCTCTGGCAGTGATGACGGCTTATTGACCGCAGCAGAGATTTTCGACATGAAACTGCAAGCTAGTCTGGTGGTTTTGAGTGCCTGCAACACGGGAGAAGGCAGAATTACCGGAGATGGGGTGATTGGCTTGTCGCGCTCTTTGATTTCAGCAGGCGTGCCCAGTGTGATTGTTTCCCTCTGGGCAGTTCCCGATGCGCCGACCGCAGAATTGATGACCGCGTTTTACAAGAACCTTCAGAAGCAACCCAATAAGGCACAGGCACTCCAGCAGGCAATGTTAACCACGATGGCAACGCACCCCGAACCGAAAGATTGGGCAGCTTTCACGCTGATTGGAGAAGCAGAGTAACACTGCTTTGAAAGGCGAGCGACTCAGACAGATTCAGGCAACCCCTGCTGTATCTACCTAAACCTCTCCACCTAAAACGTATCTCTCTCGATCCAAAATCATCACGGAGTTTTGTTTCACGGTTGAAGTTCACAAGTAGACGTATCAGGAGGCTCTAGTATGCGACATCAGTCAAATCGACAGTCAAATCAACCTATTCTAGGGATTGGCACTTGCTGGCCTGCTTCAAGCTCCTCGTCTAATCTCTTCGCATCACTTTCAACAAGGACTCACGTCGTATGACGAAGGAGATTATCAAGAGTCTGCGTTAGCTTTTCGTCAGGTAATTAAGCATGATTCAACTAACTCCCGAAAACCCAGAAGACCTTTATCTCAGCCTTGGTTACGCCTTGCAGAGTCGTAGCAGGCATGAAGCAGGAGTGCAGGCTTCTGTCAATATCTCTTTGATTAACGAAAGATACAGTCATCATGGGCCACATACATCCTGTAGTTTCGTTGAATTCGCCATTGCTCCCTCTTGAGCGATCGCCTAATCGCAGCCTGGATAAGACTTTTTGACGATTATTCTACTTGTCAAGAGAGATCTGACAATGCATGGGGCTGCTGAGCCTAGCCGCTAAGTTGTGGCAATTTTGACTATTTCTAGTTCTAGGTAAGTCAAGTGCATCAGGACCTGGAAGGGTGGGCAAAGGTTATTGCCTGCTATCCTGTGTTAGGGAGCTATTGCAGGTCTGATTTTGTAACAGCGATTGCTCCTCCGCTCCAGCAGTAGCTAAATTTTATTCATACTGTTCTCAAGTGATGGGCTGATCCTACTGCTTATGAAAGCCATTCTCCAGTTTCTGCAAAAACTACCAAAGTTATTCAGGCAGTTGCACAAGCCGCAATTTTTGGGAGTAATGGCTGGGGTGCAACTCGTTATTTTGTTGCTACTTTGGTTAACTTGGCCACAGGCACCGATCACCCTGACGTTTGTAGTTCCTGCTCCTGAAAGCCAGCATTGGTCAAGGCTGGTTCAAGATTTCCAAGCACAAAATCCCGATATCCGAATCAAGCTGGTGGAAGGAGCTTACACAACCAATGAAGTGGAAGCCATCTATACTTCTGCTCTACAGACAGGTAGCTCGATCTACGACTTGATCTATCTCGATATCATCTGGACTCCAAAGTTTGCCGCCGCAGGTTGGCTCAGCAATCTCTCAGATCACGTTTCGTCCAGTGACTTAGCTCCATTCTTAATCGATGACATTGAGGCAGGACGTTACCAAGGAGCGCTATATCGTATCCCCTTCCGCACCGATGTCGGTATGCTCTACTATCGCAAAGATTTACTACAGGAGATAGGCGAGCCAGCCCCAGCAACATTTGCAGAGCTAGTGCAGGTTTCCCAACAGTTACAGGAACAGCAACAGGTTCGCTGGGGCTACGTTTGGCAGGGACAACAGTATGAAGGGTTGGTAGCGATGTTTGTGGAGGTCCTGGCTGGGTATGGTGGATTCTGGATCAACCCTGAAACGAGGGAAGTTGGGCTCGATCAAGCTCCAGCCATCCAGTCTGTGGAATTTCTCCGAGATACATTGAAGCTAGGTATCTCTCCCGCTGAAACTACAACCTACGACGAGGAAGAATCCTTCGAGAAGTTTCAGCAAGGCGAGGTGGCTTTCTTGCGTAACTGGCCTTATATTTGGCCGAGAGTTGAGGCGATGAAAACACTTCAGGGAAAAGTTGGCATTAAACCGATGGTGCATGCCCCAGGCTATCGTAGTGCGGCTTGTAAAGGAGGGTGGGGGCTTGGGATTGCGAGAAATGCTAAACACCCTGAAGCAGCTTGGCGAGCGATTCAATTTTTCACCAGCGCAGAGTCACAGCGTCGCTTTGTGCTTCAGTCTGGATATTTACCGACCCGACGTGATCTCTTTGTAGACCCTGCGATCGCCCAAAAATATCCTCACTTTCCCAGTTTGCTCCAAGTCCTAGAGCATCCGGTTTTGCGTCCATCCATCCCGCAGTATGACCAAGCTTCTCAAATTCTCCAGCGTCATCTCAGTGCAGCCCTGACTGGACAACCGAGTGCAGAAGCCGCGATGCAAGCAGCAGCCAAAGAGACCCAGCGATTGTTGGCCAAGAGCTATTGAACTTGGGCGGGTAGAGGCAGGTCGCGATCGCGATTGAAGTCCCAGTTTTGCTGTTGCTTGGCCTGTAACCACAAGAAGCCTGTAATCAGCTGGAGTAGAAACAGGCATAAATTGAGGATGATTAACCATCGCAGGCGCGGACTCGCCAGAGACGTCGGTTTCTGTGGAGATGGAAAGTCAGGAGCTAAGCGTTGCAGAATTTCCTGAGTATTCAGGGGGCGTTGTCCCGGAAAAGGAGCCATTAAGTCATCAATTAAATCTGCAAGTCTAGTTGAAACTTGAGGGGCAGCATCGTGCCAATTCAGGGTGCCCGTTTGCGAATCTTCTGGTAGGTCGATCGGATGTTTGCCAGTCAAGAGATAGACAAAGGAACGACCCAAAGCGTAGAAATCCGATTGGGGGACTGCCTTGCCATTCACCTGTTCTAAAGGGGTGTAGCCTGGGGAAACAATTCCTGTGACTTCTCGACCACTGCCAACTTTAGCGAGATAGGTATTGGTCACTTCTCTGGCCGTGCCAAAGTCGATTAAAGCAAGTTGACCTCCTGGCTGGAGCATGATGTTAGATAACTTGATATCTCGGTGAAATAACTCATGCTGATGCACGACATCTAAAATTTCCACCAGTTGCTTCAGCCATTGCCAAACGATCGCTTCCGAAATAGGGCCTTGCTGCTCTAACCACTGCTCTAGATTTTGCCCCTCAATCTTTTGCATCACCAAACAGTGCAGCATTAGAGAATGTTTATAAGTGACGGGGGAGACTGAAAGGCTGAAGAAACCATCAGGTTCTACTCGCGGAATGCCTGAATGTTGCAACTGTTGCAGCGTTTTTGCTTCTCGCTCAAATAGCTTGAGTAATTTAGGAGTTTTCAGAACCTTCAGGACTTTCAGCATCCCTTGATCCTCAGCTAGAAAGACTTCAGTCTGGCTCAGTTCATCCAGTTCCCGCAACGGTTGAACTAAGCGATAGCGTTGCTGGATCAGCAGAGGCGTGCCACAGGCGAGACAAGCGGCAATATCTCTGGGATTTTGGCGCACTGGGCATTTCGGATTGATACAATAGCTCACGCTCAATCCTCTGGCTGCTTCAGTTGTTCCAGTTGATTCGTGACATATTCCATCACGACGGGCTGCAAAGTAAAACCAGCAACGCTTTTTTCAATCAGCGATCGCCTCACTAAAGATTCTAAAGCTCGTAATAAATCGGACGGCAAAACAGGTTGTAAACTCTCTTGCAGCCTAGCCAGCATGACAGGTTCTTTGACTTTCGCAACCTGATATAGAATTTTATGTTCTAAAGGAGATAAACGGTTGACTTGCTGTTCAATAAAATCGTTGATATCTCCAGTAATCAAAGTCATGCGCTGCTTCAAAAAATCTGTCACACTGCCATCAAAAATTTCTTTAATGGTCGTAGAAACCATTTTTAAGACGAGAGGATTGCCGCGATAGATTTGAATTAAAGTAGTCCATTGTCCTTCACCGGATAGGTCTTTAGCCTGTAAAATTTCTCGCGCTGCTTCTTTAAGCCCTTCAAGTTTAAGCGATCGCACAGGTTGATTGCTGCCATCTAGTAAGGCAATTTCTCGCGTTTGTTCACGACTCGTCAAAAGTAAACAGCTTTGGTGAGTTTCTTGGCTCAATCGTTGCAGCAATTCCCCATAACTTTTGTATCCCTCGCGATAATGCCCTGCAAAATCGCCACTGCGTAGAATCGTTTCTAAGTTATCCAAGACCAACAAACAGCGGTACTTGCGGAGATACTCCATCAAGGTAGCAAGTTGGCTTCCAATCTTAATGGGTGAGTCAGTCACACGCTCAGGAGAGAGTAGCTGTAACCAATCGCTTAGTAATTCTTCTAAAGGTAAGGGACGACGCAGCGATCGCCAAATCAAATAATCGAATTGGCCTTGAATTTGGTGAGCCAGTTTAGCTGCTAAGCTCGTTTTACCAATTCCGCCCATGCCCAGCAAAGTGACGATACGACAGCGATCGCCTACAATCCACTGCTCTAAAGTTGTGAGTTCTTCTTGTCGCCCATAGAACACAGAGATATCGGGTGCTTCTCCCCAACTCGAAGTGGGCCGCACCTCACCCTCTAGCGCAAAATTTTTATAGCCTGCTGCCTCTAGCCAAGTTGCGATCTCTCTCCAACTCTCAACCGTATTTGTGGCTCTGCCCGTTAAAGCTTCTACATAACGGTACAAAGTATTACACAGATCAACTTCTACGGTTTTGGCTGTCTTCACCAATTGTATAGCAATCTCTGCTGGACTGTAGCCACAAAGTAGCCCTCGCAAATGCAACTTCTCAACCTCGGTCAATCCCAGTTTCTTATGAGGAGCGATCTCCCGTTTAGCAGTAGCCAAGTCTGGATACAGTTTATCAAGGTTCCAAGTGGTTACGGCCTGATCAAATGGATCTGGGGTCAACACCATGATTCGCTGCTGGACTGCAATTTCTAACCATTAATCCTAACCAAATTCCTAACGGGGATTAGAGCGTTCCTAACGGCTGCTCCGCTTAATCTGGATGTAATAACACTTCCAGTTTAGAGTGTCGCGAGAAAAATGCAAGGGAATGCCTGCCGCTGTTTTCAGCTTTCTTGAATGTCGCTCTCTGGGAGGAACTTGATGTGAAATTTCGCTAGGAAATAAATAGTATGACTTTTACAGTAACGCGATTTCAATCCACGATTAGCATAAGTTTAGCAACGGCTGCCATTATCAGTATCCCAACTGTGAGCCTCGCTGTTTCAGTTGAGCAAGTGCCCAACCCTCGGCAAATGAATAGGGGATGGGTGACCGATACCGCAAATATCCTTAGCCCTGCAACAGAAGCCAGCCTCAATCAAAAGATCTCGGAATTAGAAGCGAAAAACGGCAGTGAAATTGCTGTGGTTACAGTTCCAGATACCGCGCCTTCTGCAACACCCAAACAGTTTGCCACAACGTTGTTTAACCACTGGGGAATCGGTAAAGCAGCACATAATAATGGCGTTTTGTTTCTCATTTCTCTAGGCGATCGCCGTGTCGAAGTCGAGACAGGGCATGGCATTGAGGAGCATTTACCAGATGCTCAGGTGGGGCAGATTATCGATCAGCAAATTGTTCCCCGCTTGAAGCAAGGTGATTTTGATGGCGGCACTTTAGCAGGAATTCAAGCGGTGAGCCAAGATTTAGCCCCTGTGATCTACAGTGCTAGTGCTTCTAGCCCAACGGCCAATGCATCACTGAACACCACAGCGGTGCAGATATCTGCCATGAATACAGCAGTTAGTCCCAGTTCTGTAGACGAAGTATCCTCCAACTCAGCTACAGAGGTATCAAGCTTCACCCATGACCTACTCAACTTTTTAGGATGGGGAGCATTGCTGGTGTTTGGTTCTTTATGCATTGCTGCGATTATTCGCAATCATGATGACGATGATTCCAATAGTGGTGGCGGTGGAAACAAGCGCTCTAAACCACGCGCAATTGTGTCTTTTCCAAGTAACAGCCACAGCGGGAGTTATAGCGGGGGTGGCGCAGGCGGTGGTGACGGCTTTGGTGGCGGTAGCAGTGGCGGGGGTGGCGCAGGCGGTGGCTTTTGATCTCCAACGACACCCAATTAATTAAGACACCTGTCCAGCTTCAAGATTGGCTCGGCGGAAGTAAGCAGCAGACATAAGACCGATCGCCTTACACTGCTCTGCACAGTGGCAAAAGATGGCAGTATATTCTGTCATCTTTTCATCTCGCATTTCATCATAGGCGATCGCGCACTTAAGGGCTAACATCATCGCTACGACTGCTTATCGATACAAACCTCAGTTTCGCTTTTCACCCACGGCAACGCGGCTAATTGCTGAGTTTGCGATCGCCTGAGACTACAAATAATGACTCTGGCAGACAATTCCCTAGAAAGTAGCATTAACCCTTCAAGTTGCACTTTCCCGCAATCACGCTTACGCACTTCCCACCACGCAATTTGTGGGTAGAACGAATGCCTTCTCAGCCCGTCTTACTTAAGCTTTAAACCAAGCACTCAACATTCTTATCCACCGCATTCCTTCCTGCATCATTCCTGATCTGCGGTTATCACAAATTTACCCTTGTTTCGTCTCCGCGATCTCGAGCGTCTCATGGCACGCGATCGCGGAGCTGATTCAGTTAAGCAACCTCATTCCAATTTTCAAGGTAAATCATTTTACGCTTACACAGGAGAACCCCTGATGAAATTGGTATCCAAGGCTTTTACAGCGCTAAACACCGTTGCGCTCTCCCTGGGTTTGACTCATTTTGCATTTGCCCTTGATCCAGCCACTCTCTATCAGCGATCGAGTCCTGCGGTGGTTTCAATCTCAGCGCCAAATGGCAAATCCTTGAACTACGGAAGTGGATTTATTGCCAATTCTAAAGGATTGATTCTAACCAATCAGCATGTAGTCGGAACGAACAAACAAGTTGCGATTAAGTTAGCAGATGGCTCCATTTATTCAGGCATTGTAGTGTCTCGGAATGCGCAAGTTGACTTAGCCCTGATTCAGATCCGCCCTGAAAAACCGCTTCCAAGTTTGAGCATTCAAGCTGTACCTCCCAAAATTGGGCAAAAAGCTTATGCGATCGGCGATCCAAAGGGCTTGGAGAGAAGCCTCAGCGATGGCATCGTCAGCCGCATCGACGGCAGTGGCATGATTCAATTTACCGCAACTGCTAGCTTTGGAAGTTCTGGTGGACCTCTGCTGAATGAGGACGGTCAAGTCATTGGGATTGTTCAAGGCGGCAATCCGGGCACCAATCTCAACTTTGCTATTCCCGCTGCTGCCATCAACAGTCTGCCAGGACGGCGAGGATTTGTGGCTCAACAACGCCAACAAATTGGATACTATACTCTGGCAAGCAGTCTTCAATTCAGACAAAGCAACTATCAGAAAGGGTTAGCGATCTTGAACGAAGGGATTCGCCGCTATCCCAATAATGCGCTTCTCTACTCCAATCGAGGCGTCGCTAAAAGCCTTCTACGAGACTACCAGGGTGCACAAAGTGACTACACCCGCTCCATCCAGCTTCAGCCATCCTCACTAGCGTACAGTAACCGAGCTAAGGTTTATGCCGCCTTAAAGCAGCGGCAGCAAGCCCTTCAAGATTTCACTGAAGCCATCAAAATCAATCAGGGTTGGGGTGAAGGCAATATTGGAGCGGCGTTTTACAGTCGTGGTGAGCTTCAGAATCAACTCGGTAACACCAAGTCCGCCATCTCAGACTTCAAACAAGCCGCCAAGTTTTATCAACAAATTGGCAATTCAGAACGCTATCGCGCTGCCCTCGATCGCATTACCTTGATCAGCGCTCAGTAGTGGGCGATCGCAACCGAGTGATCGCCCTGCTTAAGCACAAGACTGTTGAATTACAGGTGAACTGACATGGTTGCCCAAACTGACATTTACACGCTGAATCTGCCCTGGGACGAACTCCCGTTGAACCTGCTTGAAGATAACCAGAAATTACACTTTCGACAACACGCCCAAATC
>JAHHIL010000087.1 GCA_019358975.1 Trichocoleus desertorum ATA4-8-CV12 | reverse complement strand
GGGTAGGGCATACCCGAAGTAACGCTTGGGGAGAATCCCACCTCTGGCCTAGATGACGCAAGGACTCTAGGTTAAGTGGTTTCGTAGAGCCAAGAATCCCACGTGCTTTAGCCGTGGGAGTGTCAAGAGAAACACTGTAAGCTGGTACGATGCAGCATGGCTTTAACCACAACAAACCATGAAATATAAATACTCAGTAATTAGATTGCTGGGTTAACGCTCGGCCAAAATAAGGCGTAAAGCTTTTGAGTTACTAAAGATAGAGTCTGACGGGATGATTCAGTTAATACTCAGCATATCTTAATCAACTCCTCTCCAGATCCGTGTAGGAGCGGGAGTTTCAGTGTAAGCAATTTTTAGAACTGGAAACCATCATGCATCGTTTGGCTGCGACCCCCGGCGGTTGGAATCCCCAAGCAGAAGGGGTCATTTTTATTGAGCAAACGCCCGCACCTTTGGTCTTGCTGACGGCGGCAGATACCGACATCCAGACCATCGCTCAAGCTTTACCGCTACTGCCAGTAGACTTTCCCGCCATTCGGGTGGTGAATCTGTTGCAGCTACAACAACAACTCACCATTGATACCTACGCTGAGGACGTGTTGGAGTCAGCCCAAGTAATTGTGCTGCGTTTGCTAGGGGGACGGTCTTATTGGTCTTACGGGTTTGAGGTAGTCAAAGACACCGTTCAGCGTACCCAAGCCACTCTCATCGTTTTGCCAGGAGACGATCGCCCTGATCCAGATTTGGTGAGTCATTCCACTGCACCCCTGACAGCGGTAAATCAGCTCTGGCGTTACTTCACCGAGGGCGGCATCACCAACATGGTCAACGCCCTCAAGTTTGCCGCCCAAATTGGCCTCAACCAAGACTACACTCCCGCCCCGCCCCAACCAGTCCCCCAAATCGGCCTCTACCCCTGGCACCCCCACCCTTCATCCACCCCCCACTCCTCGGCAGGGCTGTTTCATTTAACCAGCAGAAACGTTGAAATGCGTTTTAACTCCTTGCACTGCCCCCTAAATCCCCCAATACTGGGGGACTCTGTACTGGGGGACGTTGAGCAGGTTCCCCCCAAATTTGGGGGGCTAGGGGGGCCAGGTTCGGAATTCTTTTCTAGTATGAAACCGCTCTGCGCACCCAAAGCAGGCTTATTGTTCTACCGCGCCCACTACCTCGCAGGCAACACAGCCCCAATCGATGCCTTGTGCCAAGCCTTAGCTGAGCGCGGATTAGCTCCTGTGCCGATCTTTGTGCCCTCACTCCGCGACCCAGATTTGCAAATTGAGCTGTTGAAGTACTTCCAGCCACCCGATACTGCCCCGATTCAAGTATTGCTGAATGCCACGAGTTTCTCGCTGGCTAAGTTGGAAACTGAAACCCCAAATCTGGAACTATGGCAACAGTTGGATGTGCCCGTTTTACAAGTGATCTTGAGCGGCGGTACGGTAGAGCAGTGGGAAACCGAGTATCGAGGATTGTCACCCCGAGATACCGCCATGAATGTGGCTTTGCCCGAAGTGGATGGCCGTATTATTAGCCGCGCGGTGTCCTTTAAGGCGGTGCAGATTCGCAACCCAGATTTGCAGACGGATGTGGTGGGCTATCAGCCTGTGCGCGATCGCATTGAATTTGTCGCAGATCTAGCGGCTCACTGGGTGGCCTTAAGACAAACCCCGCCCGCAGAACGGCGAATTGCTTTAATTCTGGCTAACTACCCTACCCGCGATGGCCGACTCGCGAATGGCGTGGGCTTAGATACTCCAACGAGCTGCGTAGACATTCTTAAGGCTCTCGAACAGGCGGGTTATCAAGTCACAGATTTGCCGCAAAGCAGTGACGAACTGATTCAGCGCTTAACTGCCGGAGTCACCAATGATCCGGAGGGGTACGAATTACGCTCGGTGCAACAGAGCTTAGCTTTGCCTGAGTACGAAGAGTATTTTGCTGCGTTGCCTGCATTGGTGCAACAGGGGATGCGCGATCGCTGGGGTGCACCCGCCGTCACTGACTCTGAGACAAATTCTGAGAATCCCAACTTACCAGCAACGGGTTTTCCTATTTCTGGCTTACAGCTTGGCAACGTTTTTGTCGGGATTCAACCCGCACGGGGGTACGACTTAGACCCGACGCTGAACTATCATGCGCCCGATCTAGAGCCAACTCATGCTTATCTAGCGTTCTATTACTGGCTGCGGCAACACTTCCAAGCCCAGGCGATCGTTCATGTCGGGAAGCATGGCAACTTGGAGTGGCTCCCTGGCAAAAGTCTGGCGCTGTCGGAAAATTGCTATCCAGAAGTCGCTTTTGGCCCCTTGCCTCACCTGTACCCTTTTATTGTCAATGACCCAGGCGAAGGGGCACAGGCAAAGCGGCGATCGCAAGCAGTGATTTTGGATCATCTCACCCCCCCCATGACCCGTGCTGAACTCTACGGCCCTTTGCAACAGTTAGAGCGCTTAATTGATGAATATTACGAAGCCCAAAGCCTAGACCCAACTCGCTTGCCTGTGATTCGCGATCGCATCACTCACTTAGTCTTGCAAGAGAACCTGCATCAAGATTTGGGCATTGAGTTCAACTCGGCTCAAGTCCAGGAGCAACTTGCAGAATTTCTCACCCGAGCTGATGGGTATCTGTGCGAACTGAAGGAGGCTCAAATTAGGGATGGGTTGCATATCTTTGGCCGCTGTCCGGAGGGCCGACAATTACGAGATTTGATCGTGGCGATCGCACGGCATCCAGGGTCTGGTCATATCGGTTTAACTCGTGCCTTAGCCAAAGATTGGGGTCTCGATCTTGATCCACTCATGGCTGATTTAGGTAGTCCGTTTGAATGGGTAGCAGAAATCCCAGCCCTAGATCATTCACCCGTAGACAATTCGCTGCTACTTTCAGATCTCAAGCAACAGTTAGCGACTTGTCGAACTTTGGGAGATGTCGTGGAGCTTCTGGAGCAACAAGCGGCTTTTCTAGTAGAGCAGATGATGGCTGGGCTAAAAAGCTCTGGCGATCGCCTACCACCTCACACCCAAGCAGAAATAAGCTGGATTGAGGGGGTGCTACTCCCCAAACTGCGACAAACGCCGCAAGAGATCAATCATTTATTGCGAGGCTTAGCAGGACAATATATTCCGAGTGGGCCTTCTGGTGCCCCCACCCGTGGTCGTCCAGAAGTGTTACCCACCGGGCGCAACTTTTACTCGGTGGATATTCGTGCCATTCCGACTGAGAGCGCTTGGGATGTGGGTCGAAAGGCAGCAGCAGCCTTGATCGAGCGCTACACCCAGGACAACGGGGAGTACCCAAAAACCATTGGTTTGTCGGTTTGGGGCACTTCTACCATGCGGACAGGCGGCGATGATATTGCCGAAGCCTTGGCGTTATTGGGAGTCCAACCGATTTGGGAAGGGCCATCCCGACGCATGGTAGATTTCGAGATTTTGCCCGTTTCCGTCTTGGGGCGACCCCGTGTCGATGTCACTTTACGAGTGTCAGGCTTTTTTCGCGATGCTTTTGCTAATTTGATCGATCTGTTTGATCAAGCAGTAACAGCCGTAGCCGCATTGCCAGAACCACCCGACCAAAATCCTTTAGCGGCTCAAGTGCAGCAAGAAACTCAGCGCTGGCAGTCAGCAGGCTTAACTCCAGAACAAGCAGAGCAGCGATCGCGCTATCGGGTATTTGGCTCCAAACCAGGGGCTTATGGCGCGGGTTTGCAAGGTTTAATCGAAGCACAAAATTGGACAGACGATCAAGATTTAGCTAGGGCTTACATCAATTGGAGCAGTTACGCCTACACGCGCAACGGTGAAGGCCGAGCCGCCCCCGAAGCCTTTGAGCAACGCTTACAACAAATGCAGGTGGTGTTGCACAACCAAGACAACCGCGAGCACGACTTGCTGGACTCCGATGACTATTACCAATTCCAAGGCGGCTTAACGGCAGCGGTGCGCTCACTCACTGGCAAAAATCCGCAAACTTATTTTGGCGATCATTCGCTGCCCCAAAACCCCAAAATCCGCAAACTCCAGGAGGAAGTCGCCCGTGTTTATCGCTCGCGCGTGGTGAATCCCAAGTGGCTCGAAGGCGTGATGCGGCATGGCTATAAGGGAGCCTTTGAAATGGCAGCGACCCTCGACTATTTGTTTGCCTACGATGCCACGGCTCATTGTGTAGAAGACCACATGTATCAAGGAGTTGCCAACGCCTATCTCTTGGATGAAAAAGTCCAAGCTTTTGTGCAGGAGAAAAATCCTTGGGCCTTGCGTGATATGGCAGAGCGATTGTTGGAAGCCCACCAACGCGGGTTATGGCAGCAGGTAGCACCGGAACTTTTAGACCAGTTACGAGCGATCGCCCATGAAGCAGAAGCCGCGATCGAAAATACCCTTTCTGCTCCCAATTCCTAGGAATACAGCAATCTGGGTTGTGAGAGTTACGCCCCTAAGGGGCGTAACTCTCACAACCCGCTAATCTCACAAACGACCTAGGAAAGCTATAAAAACTCAAATTGTTAGGTTGGGGACTGCTGCCGATGGAGAGGTAAAGGGGCTAGTGATAGGTTGGACTGGGATTTCAATCCAGAATTCTGTGCCTTGTTGCGGTTGGGATTCACAATACAGTTTGCCTCCATGTTTCTTCACCACAATTTGGTAGCTAATAGATAGCCCCAATCCGGTGCCTTTGCCCACGGGCTTGGTCGTAAAGAAGGGATCAAACAGCCGCTGCTTCACTTCATCCGTCATGCCAGAACCGTTATCGGCAATGCGGATCGCCACTCGATCAGATGCTAGGGTTTTTGTCTGAATCCGAATTTGGCTGGGAGCACTTTGAATCTCTGCGATCGATCGCGTCTGATTGAAGTGGTCGAGGGCATCAATGGCGTTGCTGAGAATATTCATAAAGACTTGGTTGAGTTGTCCGGTGTAGCACTCCACCAAAGGCAACTGACCATACTCTTTGAGCACCTGAATTTCAGGATGTTCTGGTTTAGCTTTGAGCCGATGTTGCAAAATCAACAGCGTACTATCAATCCCTTCGTGAATATTGACTCGCTTCATGTCAGATTCGTCGAGGCGAGAGAAGTTTCGTAGAGAAAGCACAATTTGCCGAATCCGCTCGGTTCCAACCTTCATAGAAGCCAACATTTTGGGCAGATCAATTTCGAGAAAATCTAGATCGATCGCCTCTGTGTATTGCTGAATTTCAGGATGAAGTTGACTGGAGTGTTGTTGGTAACGGTGAACCAGCCCTAGCAAATCTTCTACATAAGCATGGGTGTACTCCAAGTTACCGTAGATGAAATTCACTGGGTTGTTGATCTCGTGGGCCACTCCCGCGACTAGTTGCCCCAAGCTGGACATCTTTTCGGTTTGAACTAGTTGAGCTTGAGTTTTTTGCAACTCCTGGAGAGTTTGCTCTAGCTGCTGAGCCCGTTCCCGCTCTCGCTCCTCGGATTGGCGTAACGCGGTTTCGGCTTGCTTGCGATCGCTAATCTCACTCTCTAAGCTTTGATTCACTTGCACTAATTCTGCGGTCCGTTCGGTCACCTTCTGTTCTAAAGAGCGATAAAACTCAGCTAACTGAGCTGCCATCTGGTTAAACTCTTGGGCCAACGCCTCAATTTCGTCCCTAGTCGATATTTGCAAGCGGTGATCTAAATTGCCAGCTCCGATGGTAGCCGCACCCAACTGTAGCTGCTGGATGGAGCGAATGACTGGCAGCAAAATTAGCAAAAACTGACCAATAAATACCAACACAATCAGCCCACTCAGAACATAAGTAAAGGTTTGGGTTCTGTGCTTAAATTGCTGTGCCGCTTGCTGGGCCAGAGCATCTTGTTTCTGAGCCGTCTCAGTTAAAGCGGCTAGGTAAAAGTCGATATCCTTGCCAAAGGAATCAATGGCTCGTAAGTCCTGCTCAGTTTGGGCTGTATTTGTTGACGTATCGGCCAAGCTGTCAGCCAATCGAACCAAGAATTGATGCCGACGACGCACTACAGGAATTTCTGAGGCTCCTGGCATAACGCGGTCTAATTCTTCTAAGCTGAGCAGAAAATTAGACATTGCTTTTTGGTAATCGGTCATCGCGATCGCATTTCGATCGATCAGCAAAAAATCCTTCAGCGCCAATAGTTGTTCGCGCAAGGCAAGTTGTAATTCCAGGGAAACTGTCCGAGCTTGGATAGTTTTTTCCCGACTCATTTGTACGGAGCGATCGACCTGCCTGATTAAGAAAGCGCTGCCACTCATCAAGGTAGCCACCAATCCAGCCGCGACTAAAGACGAGCCAATAAACTTCTGCCAAATCTTCATTGTCTTGGCCCAGAATTGACCTCTAAGTTCTTTTGCAATTGCCGAATCGGCTCATAATCAGCATCTTCAACTAACGTGTATCCGGCGGATTCCGCTCCTGTCACATCTGCCAATCCCTCTGGCGCATTAATCAGCGCTTTTTTGAGATCGGAGACGATTTCCGGAGCCAGTTGTTTGGAGACGACAATGGGCGACATGGGAATGGGAGCCGATTCCCAGATAATTTGGTATTGTTTGGGGTCGAGCTTGCCAGCCTTCTGACGCTTTACGAAAGAGGGTCTGCTGTCAGCGATCGCGTCTACAACCCCTGCTGCTAAATCGGCTTCCGCTTTGTCGTGAGTGCCAGAGTATTTAACTTCAGTAAAGTCTTGGTCTGGATTGAGGCCAATTTCGCGAAAGTGAGATATGGGCACTAAGTAACCAGAGGTTGAAGACCGACTGACGAAGGCAAACCGCTTGCCTTTGAGGTCACTCAACTTCCGGATGCCCTGAGCGGTATTCGCAACGATGACGCTGGTATACCAGGGGCGACCTGTGCTTTTCTCAATGGGAGCGACAATTGGTTCAATTTCAGGATTTTGCTGCCGTGCCTGCACATAGGTTAGGGGACCTAAATAAGCAACTTCTACTTCGCCACGCACTAGCAAATCAACCGCTTGCTCATAGTTCTGAGCCACTTGAAAATTAATGGGATATCCCACCGACTTTTCAAGATAATCGGTGAGAGCTTCCAGTTGTTTTTCTTGTTCTTTAGGACTGAGCGCAGGAATTACAGCTACATCGATGACGTTAAATTCTTTGAATGGTTGATTGCTGGTCGCAGGCAGATTGGAGGGTGACGGAGCAGGGCGATCGCTGATAGATCCACAGCTTCCCATCAGGAGCATCACGACCAGCATCAGGAAATAGCGAATTGAAGTGTGGTAGCTAGAGCGATCGAGCAGGAAAAAGGTAGCTCGCATGATGTTAGGAATGCAGGACTTAGGACTTAGTGCTTAGGAGAGGGAAATTAAGCTTGATGTCTGACTTGGCATCGACACTTGGCATCGACACTTGGCATCGACACTTAGCATCAACAATGGCGATCGCTGCCTTAAGACTCAAACTATAATCTTCACCAAACATCAAGATGAATAACAGGGTACTTCTGCGGCTTTTAGCAAGGTAGATTCATGGCAGAACATCAACATGGCTCTGATCAAGATTCATCTGGATATGCAATGGGGTTTGGCCGTGATCCGGAAGCAGCCAAGCTAGATACTTTGTCAATTGCAGAGACCTTAAGAGATGCTGGACATCTTCACGTCCTCAAAGCCACCCCCGAAACTTGCTTTTGGGGCTTTTTTGATCAGTCTTTACCCCCTGTCCTCACGATTGATTCAGGAGACATTGTTTATGTTGAAGCCTTAACTCACCAAGCTGGCGGTGCCCCTGACCTGATGATGGATTTAGCGGTGCGAGCGGTTTACGACCAAGTGAGCGATCGCGGTCCTGGAATGCATATTATGAGCGGGCCAATTGCGGTTAGGGGAGCTGAGCCAGGAGATACCTTAGTCGTTAAAATTCTCAAGACCACACCCCGCTTGCCTTACGGTGTCAATATTGCTGCTCACTGGGGCTATCTCTACAACAGCTTCAAAAAAGAGCGCCTGACTATTTACAAACTAGATGCCGAATTGGGGCTGGCCCAACCTGCCTTTGCCTATGACTTCAAATCGCAGCCTTTATACAATCATCCTGGGCTGATCATCCCGGCTGAGGCGGCAAATCGCGAACCGATCAAAACTCAGGTTGCTATTCCCCTACGGCCTCACTTTGGCATCATGGGAGTTGCTCCTGCCCAGAGTGGTCGCATTAGCAGTGTCCCTCCGGGCCTTTTTGGCGGCAATATCGACAACTGGCGCATGGGCGCGGGGGCAACGGTTTACTATCCAGTTTTTACCCCTGGCGCTAACTTTTTTGTGGGCGATCCCCACATG
Organism: Trichocoleus desertorum ATA4-8-CV12; assembly: GCA_019358975.1. Lineage (NCBI taxonomy): Bacteria > Bacillati > Cyanobacteriota > Cyanophyceae > Leptolyngbyales > Trichocoleusaceae > Trichocoleus > Trichocoleus desertorum. Next base: position 2,770 of record JAHHIL010000087.1, on the reverse strand, counting down.
GGTCAAGGAGATGGAGAAATTTCAGGAACCGCGATCGAAGCCTCAATGAACGCTTGGCTACAAGTCTCCTTGATCAAGGATTTCCCAGTCCGCAGTCCGCTACTAGAGACAGAATCTCATTGGATTACTCACGGTTTTGATCATGATTTCGACCAAGCGGTAAGCCAATGTGCGGATCAAATGCTGGATTTCTTACAAACCAAACGGAAGATGAGTGCGGATGAAGCTTACGCCCTGATGTCAGTTGCAGTAGATTTTGGCATTACCCAAATGGTGAATCAGCGACGGGGTTGTCACGCCTCACTTCCTAAGTGTCTCTTTCTGCCCATGCCCGATGGTCATGAGTGAGCCGTTGTTGAGGATTGAATCGGTAGCTTCAGCCAAAATTCCGCACCTTGACCTAATTCTGAGACACACCAAAGTGCCCCTTGATGAGTTTCTGTCACAATTTGCTGACTAATGGAAAGCCCAATGCCAGTGCCTTTACCGACAGGTTTAGTGGTAAAAAAGGGTTCAAAGAGTCGAGTCTGGACTTCAGCACTGATTCCGGGACCATTGTCTGCAATACAGACCGTAATGGCATCAGAATGATGCACTTGAGTCCGAATCGTAATGCTAGGAATGGGGCATGACTCTGTCAAATGTTGTTGAGTCAGGCGATCGCTGCTTCTGAGGGCATCAATAGCATTACTCAATAGATTCATAAAAACTTGATTAATCTGCCCTAAATGACACTCTACAAGGGGCAAGTCACCATACTCTTTAATCAACTGGATGCCTGGAAAGCTGCCAGTCGGTTTAAGCCGATTTTGCAAGATTAGTAAGGTGCTGTCGAGGCCGTCATGAATATCCACTCGGCGCATCCGGGATTCATCTTGTCGAGAGAAGTTGCGCAGTGACAAGACAATTTCTCGAATCCGAGCCGTCCCAACAGCCATCGAAGACAAAATCTTCGGTAAATCTTGAATCAAAAATTCCAAGTCAGTCGCTTTGAGCTGTTGTTGAATCTCTAATTCAGGTTGAGGGTGATACTTTTGGTAAAGAGCCAACAGATTGAGTAAGTTGTTGGTGTACTCGCTAGCATGGGCTAAATTGCCATAGATGAAATTGACGGGATTGTTGATTTCATGAGCAACGCCTGCCACCAACTGACCCAAACTAGACATCTTTTCGGTTTGAATCAGTTGCGCCTGGGTTTGCTGTAGCTCCACTAACATGGTTTCCAATTGTTGCGCTTGTTGTTGCGCGGCTGCGGTGGCTGCTTCTCGCTGCTCAAACAGTTCTGCGTGAGCTAGATCAAGCGCCAGTTGTTCGGCTTCACTCTCTTGTTGATATTGGCTGACCACCGCATCTAGAGATTCTAAGAGCCTCGTGGAAGCAGCCGTGATTGCCTGCAAATTTGGGTTTTCCAGAGTTAGTTCTGCTGCTGGAGCGGTGGCGATCGCCCGTAGCTGAGAGATGTAGTTCCGCACTTGCCAATCTAAGTTCAGGGGTGCCTCAAAGTACATGGCTTGCAAAGTCGGAGACAAACAACCGGGTAGTTTCAAGTTGGTATCGCCTTTCAGCAATCCTTGGTGAGACTGTTCCATCAGGGCGATCGCTTCCAGCAAAACAGACCGTAGCTTGTCCCGCTCCTCCTCATCCCGACTGCATACTAGTTGCATGACAAACAAAGCAGTGCGCTGAGAGAGCATGCGTTGGCGACCGCTCACATTTACAACTGCTGCATTAATCTCTCGCGTTGTATTGAGCTGGTCTAGATCGAAACCAGTGCCGAAACTGAGCACAGACAACAACTCCAAATGAAGTAACTTCTGAGAGGCGGCACAATTCACAGCTGCGTTATTCATGACACAACTTCACCCAGGTACCTCTGTGAACCAGTGGGTCTAGGTTAACCAGTTTGAGCACTCTGATTTCACCAAAGGGTTGTTTGAGCGATCGTAGAGCTTGGGCAAAAGTTATCTAGATGTGTTTTTGAACACTAAAACTATGAACTAAACAATGCTCTAATACGGTGTCTTTTTATACTTGAATCAATCAATTTAGGGGTCAAACTTAGAATTCTGGCGGCGGCAGTTGTGATCCGGATGGATTTAATCCTGAAGTAGAAAATTTGCAAGATTGTTGAGGCTCAGGTTCAACAAATCCTCACAAAAGTAGCGCCGAGTAAACAGCTTTGTTGATCCCTCTATTGTGAAGTTGGTTTTGACTGCTAATATGTGGGGATCAGTACCTTTCTGTGGTCAGATTGGCATGAAGTTAATGCAGCCCGTACCGCAAGAAGTGATGCAGCAAATTGCTGAGTACTTCAGTATCTTAAGTGAGCCAATGCGTCTACGAATCTTGAATTTGCTACGCGATGGTGAGAAATGCGTACAAGATTTGGTCGAGGCTACGGACACCAGTCAAGCTAATGTTTCTAAGCACCTAAAGGTGATGCTGCAAGCAGGGATCTTGAGCCGACGGACTGAGGGAACTTCGGCCTACTACAGCATCGAAGATGACCTGATTTTTGAGCTTTGCAACTTGGTTTGCGATCGCCTCGCCACCCGGATTGAACAGCAAGCTCACTACTTTCGTAGCTTTGGTCTAGCAGAACAGTCCATCAGCGTCAGCACCCCAGAACATTAGACTAGAACACTAGTAGTCAGTCAATTATTAGTTGACGGGTAAAGTCGATGCAGTTTTATCCTGGCATCTGCGGTCGTAAATCGCCAATCAATCCAGGTCTTCTCTTGATTGCGCTCCTCTTGCCAAGCTTCTACTT
>JAHHIL010000086.1 GCA_019358975.1 Trichocoleus desertorum ATA4-8-CV12 | reverse complement strand
ATCACCATCCCGAAGCTCCATAGACTCAAGCCTGTGACTTGGGAGAGGCTGAGGTGAGGGAAATGGGCACTCACGATGCGGTTCCACTGCTTGAGGGCAGGATGTCGCAACATCACAATCACTCCCTAAACTCGCACTACCTTTAATTTTGGCGTAACCTAAGTCTCCACTCACCCCTTCATCACAAACCTACACGTGTGAGGGGCAAAGGGGGGAGCCAGACACCGAAGCGATTGGTCGCAGCAAAGGCGGACTAAGCACCAAGCTTCATGCCGTCGTGGATGCACTGGGCAATCCTGTCAGCTTTCACCTCACACCCGGACAAGCCAGCGACTTGGATGGAGCCGACCAACTGCTGCCCACTGTGGTGGCTGATACGGTACTGGGGGATAAAGGGTATGATGCTGATGAACGAGTGATTGAGCGACTGCAAACACAGGGCAAGACGGCAGTGATTCCGCCACGCGCCAATCGCAAGCAACTGCGTGAGTATGACAAGGAGTTGTACAAAGCGCGTCACTTGATTGAAAATTTCTTTGCCAAGCTGAAGCAATATCGAGCCATTGCCACGCGCTACGATAAGCGGGGTAGAAACTTTTTGGGTGCCATCTACCTCGCAGCTGCCGTTGTTTGGCTTAATTGATGACACGCTCTAGTGTTTTTTTCTAATTGCAGATATATTCTTTCAGATTAACTAGCTCTTGCGATCGCGTTCCATTCACTATTCATTACTCCAGCCACAGTTTTTACAATTCCAAGGCCCTGCCAACCCTTCACCTTGCGAGAAATGCTGTCCACACTGCGGACATTGACCCGTAAAAGCTGGATACCACATGAGTAGCTCTAATTGTTCAGTCCGTGTCCAGCGTTGAGGTGGTTGGGGAATTGCTTCACCGTTATAGACTGCGTCCTCTTGCTCAGAGGAGTCTTTAGGAGACATAGGCTGATGGAGATGAAGAGCTTAATGTAGACAAAAGGGCGATCGGCTTTCTACTAGATTCGAGCACTTGGTTATTTGATGCAGGCGTGTATGAATAAACTTAACTCCTAGCCCAAAGGAATGGAATGAGATCCTGTTCAAAGCAGGATAACTCAGAATACTCATGGGACTGGCTCATCTGAGACAGTATCTGAGGTGAAATTGCTTCGAGCTTAATTCCTGCTAGTTCTTTTGAGACTGGCACATCCTTCATGTCCTGGTAACTCATGTGTTTGAGTGATATGGACTATAGCGCCATTACAGCCCATGTAACAGTCGTTATTATAGAAGCGGTTTTGCGAGCATTAACTTTCTGAGCCCTGCTGCCTGGTCGGAGGGACCTCACACGACTCTATCCTTCCATAAAGCCTGCGCTTGATTTTGAGGGGAGACCATTGGCTTGTCTGTTGGGCTCAACCGTTGTCCCAGCGAATGATAGTAGAGTGGAATTTGCCAAAGGAGCATACCGTAGCTCGCACACTCATTCCTTCAGTGCGAGCGTTAAATTGCTTACGACAGGTCTTACACAGATATTCTTGAACAGAGGTACCGTCTTGTGGTGTCAGCTTGCCGTTTTTGACAACCTGCTGGTTTTGATAATCTAGGCAGTGCATAAGCTGAAGTCCTTTCACTGCAACTGATTCTACTCATCATTCGCTAGAAGACTAGTCCCGCTTTAGTCAAATGGCCAATTGCTCTATCTGCTCTAAAAGCTTTTTAAGCTTGGCTGCTTTCTCTACATCTGTCCAGACTTTCGCCTTGTCCATCTGACGCAATGCAGTCTTAAACCGCGCTTTTAGGTCCGTATTGAAATTTTCTACAGCTTCTTGTGTTGGAGTAAGTAAGGCCTTAACTTGTTGTTTGACTTCGTTGAGAGATAATCGCTGGTTGATAACTTTTTCTAGTAACATTATTCGATCTTCAGAATTTTTCAGTTTAGCTATTTCGATTGCCTTCGTATAATCAATCCGCGAAGATCGAATAGCCTGTAGAATTTCAGATGGTTTTTTGAGCAAGGGTAGTCTTGTGGCGACAAATGACTGCCAAGTTAGCAGGCCACGAGCTGTAAAAAACTCTTCAACGATTACTGCATTTTCATTACCCAACGCATTTTGGGTAATTTTTCCTTTAGCCTGGTTGTCCATCTTATAGAGGAGCGAAATTACCTCTTCTCGCTCCATGCCCAGTTTCTTTGAGAGAAGATTTAGAGTGATGTCTAGTTCCTCTAATTTGGAGAAGTCACGTCGCCTATCATTTTCATCAAACGCAGCAGCGTATGCTTCGTCATTATTCCAATTAAAAACTTTGATGGGAATATCTGTAATTCCAACCAATTCACAACCTGTTAATCGCCGCAGTCCTGCAACTAGTTCGTACTCACCAGGCTTACTGGGCATTGGACGAGTCCATAGAGCCGTACGTACCCCATTGGGTTTGAGGTCTGTCTCTGCCCATTCCTTTAATTCATTTTGGTCGTAGTAGTAGCGAACAGGCTTGCGATCGGGAGTGAAGGAAAATGTCTTGTGAATTTTGGCAATGGGAACAATAATTTCGCTTCCAAACTCTGCTGCTTCAGGATCATGAAGTGGTTGATTCTGCGATGGCGAAGTTGAGGTATCTGTATTATCTCCAAAAACAAAGCTCTCTAGCCCTGGAGAAGGGTTCTCTTTATACGCTTGCTTCAGCGTTCTCCTACCTTTACTTACCATTGAAAATCTTTAGTGCTTCTGTAAACAACGATTCGTACAATTTCGCGGCATTTTTGGCTGGCTTGCCTGTCATGCCAAAAACGGTGTTTGCCTGTCCGGGGGCATCCTTGAAAACCTGGCGATCGTAAATGATCGTTTTCATCAAAGGAATATCAGGTTCATCTTTAAGTGCCTCTTGAGCTTCTTTAAGAAGAACAGTATTACTCTTAACCTGAGTCATATAAATAGCCGCTTTTGGCAGATCTCCCCTTAACTCTCGCACTTGCCGAATTAATCTTAAGATATCTCCAGAGCTTCTTAGCTCCACGATTGACTCCCGACAAGGAATTAGCGCCAGGTGACACCTTGCTAGGATTGCTTTAGTAATCTCATTCGACTTCGCTGGGCCATCAACAACCACCAGATCACATTCCTGGCTTAGCCTTTGCAGCTTATCAAACAGGTCTTCCGGATTAATAATCGCCAGTGACGACAGCTTAAGCTTTGGAGAAGTTTCCTTTAGTTCCGCTATCCATTGAGAGCTACTTTGTTGGGCATCAGCATCGACTAGAATGACTGATTTCCCCTGGCGAGCAAAGCGATCGGCGGCATGGACAGCACCCGTCGATTTGCCCACACCACCTTTCTGATTCACAAAAGCAATAATCTGTGGGGTTTGCATACGCTTCATGCTTGAGTGTTTTTATCATACTGCTGAAAAATGTACTTACTGATTTTACCCAAAGCGTATTGGGTAAAATCAAAAATTGGGTAGGAGATGGGCAAATTACACTAAAATTACGTTTTCCAATCTTTTCTGCCCCCGCGTGCCTCTAGGGAGCGATCGCTAGGGTTGAAATTGAAATGTAACGAAGATTGGGCAGCTAATAATTCATTTGTCACATGCTCACTTGTCTCGTTATCACTTTACCGACAGTAGGTAGGCTAGTGTTGAACTAATACAACACTAGCCTACCTTTCGAATCTAGAGGAGCCATCAATACCTGGCTGCTCGGGCTTGAAGTTGCAGGACTACTGAGATACTTTTTTCCGTGATTGATAACACACCCCCAGACAATAGCTATTCCCGTGGATACAATCCCAAATCGCGGAAGAACCTTAACCGAGAGGGGAGACAACCTCTACATGGAGAACCGAAGAAAGATCGGTTCGTCCGAGCTACGACAGACGGATGGGAAGGATTTAAGGAGGTGGCTCAGGGTTTAGGAATATCAGCTTCTGAACTAGTTGAGCAGATCGGCAGAGGCGAACTGATCGTAAGCCGTAAGCAAGAGCTATTTGAACCAATCGACCAATAAAATCTAGTCCAGCAATTTCTAAAACCCATCCCTACTAAGTTATGGGTTTTTTAAGTTGTATTAATGCTCTTGATAAATTAATTATCTCCATATTAGCCAGGTTATTATAGAAATGTGAGGGATAGGAAATGGAGCACCATGAAGGCTGCCGACAGGGCAAGGGTGCCGAAGCCTGAAGTCTAGAGCGTAACGCCACCGATAAAACTTCTTATTTCTACCGATCAAAGGCACCCGCCTAACGCAAACTAGAGCGGGTATCCGGCTCACAACGGAGCAATTTAGTCATGGCTTTTATTGACGATTGCCTAGTGGATGAACGTAACGAACGCACTCAGGAAGCTCTATATGAGCATTTCCTGGAAGGCAAAACTGCTGCTGCTTTTGGCAGACTGCCAGAGTATAACGATGAAACATATCTGGAAGGATATGTAGCCGGGGTTAAGGAGCTACCTGCTGATCCCAAAACCAAAAAAGTTCAGAATTATAGTTCTCGAAAACAATTTGCCTTTGGTTGGATGGACGGCAACCCAGAATACCAAGACCAGTTCGGTGAGCTCTAGAGCCTTGGGGACAGGCCCCATGACTATCCCAGTTCACGTATTTTTGTTATCTCAGCTTTCAGCTTTTCAATAATCCTTTTACCCAAAGTGCATTGGGTAATTCAGAAGCTGTTACCCAATGCACTTTGGGTAAAGCTCAAACTCCCATCTAGTACCTTGCCGAGATCGGATAGCAAGCCTGGTTCTCTTCACTCTTCCAGCAAGATTGATCCTAATGACAAAAGTTATTATACCGGTTACGGTAACAGTCGAATTTACTACAAGCATCAAGCAGGGTAGGGATGCGAGGTCTGTTCTGTTCAAAGATGCAGGAGGCTAGAAAATTCGGAAGTCGTTCGATTTCGAAGGTGAAGAATTAGCTCTCCTGAGCAAAGGCGCAAAGTACAAAGCATTCCCGCAGACAGCAGTAAATACAGGAATAGAAAACACAATATTGTGCTTCAGGCTCTTCCCGCAAATCCAATACTCTGAGATTCTGCATTGAGAGTACAGCCTGTTACGGAGTCATCCCTGCCTAAGCTACCTGAAGCTGTTCTTTCAACCTAGAAAACAGATGAAAACAAAAACCTTTAGCAAAGCTATACGATCACGCGGACTTACTTAACTTTAGCTATAAGGCCGTAAAACACAAGTTTACGAACCTTGCTGACCCGCGTGATTATCGAGCGATCGCGACAACGCTTTATCTAGCAATTATCGGTAGTGCATTAAATTAATGTGGGATAGATAGCGATGTCGTGCCAATTCCACGATCGCGTCGTTAATCCCGCTCGCTGTGCAGCAGTAGTTTGGAAGCGGCTATGCCGCCAGATCCAGTTAAAATAACTTACCACTAACCGTGTCGTCACTTTGGTCTGTTCCCATACCTTGCCAAACTTATTTTGTCGCCGTTCGCGTAGCGTGCCGCAGGCTTAGCCACCTTCCCGTTTGTTGTCGCAATGTTCTATTCGTTCGCTCCAATCGCTGTGTTTTATCTTTGCCAATGTAATGGTCTATCTCCGGTAGCAACACTCGCTCGTATCCACCCCAGTCATCCGTATTCAACTGTTTGCAATCGGTCTTTCCTTCGGTATTGATCACTAATTGACCAATGAACCCATCGCTGTGTTTGCCCACGCAGGCGGTGAGAATCAAGCCACTGGAGCAAGCAAGACTTAAACCAATCCAACAGTCGCCCCGGTTTCGTTCCTCGCTGGTGCATTGCTTCTGTTTTTTGCGACAAATGACCACATTTCATCCGCGCTCACTTCTGCGGTTTCGACGGATTGAACCTCTTGGTTATGCACTAGTTGCGCTTTTTAGCTGGCAGCACGCACAATGCTCACGACAGTATTGTAAGCAAGTGCACTGGTGCGACTGATGCCTCGTAAGCTACTGCCCTCACTATGTGCTTGCAGCACTTGGGGAATTTGCTCAGGGCTGACATGGCGACGATAATAAAGACTATCAAACGACTCACAAAAGGTTTGATGGCAAGCAGGACAGAGATAGCGTTGATGACCATTCGGCATCTTGCCATGCTTATGAGCTTTGCTATGACCGCATAGAGGACATTCCATCGCTTTGCTTCCAGCCGAGGTTCCTCTTTACTCTATTAATCCCACATTGAATTGACGCACTATCCAATTATCTGCCAACCGATCTGTTTTAACTCGCCAAAGACAGCTAGTAGTTAAATTCAAATTTCCACATCGATTCAACAAATATCAATGCTTTTCCTTCGTAATGTTTACTAATCCAAGCAAAACTCAAAACTATGCACGATCCAAACTTAACAGAAGCCCAACGGTTGCTAACCTACCTCCAGAAGAAAGCCGTAGACTCGCAAAATATTCCAATCACCTCTGAAGAACTGACAACGCTTGCAAACTGCTTCATTAATCGTTTAATTATCCAAGCACCACCTTTAAATGAAATCATTCAGGAAGAGTTGGACAATCCGCGTTATCAAATCCATTGGCATAAACCAAACAAAGTAAATAGAAAGCATATTGAACCGATTCATTCCGTTTTCCCAACAGCTCAGCAAAAGCAATAATTTTTGCAGCCCTGGTTTAGCAGAGATCGAAGCTGCATTTTGGAATGAAATCTATGACCCCACTCCTAATCATCAAAACTCAAATAATCTAGCTCTGATGGCTGGTGGAATGATTCGCCACACTGGTTTGCCCGGAAGGGGGTTCCTACTGATTATTGAGAATCAAGGCAAGATTTCTATTTGTTTATTCAACCAGATGCAGCAGGAAATAGTGCAGGCTGCTTGAGTACTACTAAGAGATAAGGAGCCAGGGTATGACGGTCTTACAACTCATTCCACCCAAGCGAACATTAACTACTCAGGCTCAGCAGCTCCGGAAGTTACCAGCTCCGGAAGTTACCTAACCTTCCCGTAGAAGAACAGATATAACTCTTGAAAACTGCCTGCCAGAAGTTGAAGGCGACACGAGATAAGGAACCCTAGTTCAAGATCCCTACCACGAAACCAGCTCAGCAACATATCTGCGCTCGCATTTGGCAATTCAGAAAAGCCGATCAACAGTTGATGTTGGGACAACAGCAGGCAATCGCAGCTCTGGAAATCTTACAAAACCTGTGAATCCATTATGAACCCCCTACCCCATCTAAGGCAGGCAATACCGCTTGGCACTATTCCTTTTTGATCAAACCAATGAATTATTTATCCGCTGGTATGCCAATCCGGGAAGTTAACCCACTCAAACTGCTTCCCGCTAACGCCCTAGGCCGCATTGGTATCTATGGTCAGCTTCAAGCTCAACAAGATACCATCTTGTTTCTCTTTGGGAACCAACCAGTGTATTCCGTTAAGTGGAAACATAGCCACTACTCCTGGAACCAGCAATGGGGAACAAACTGGCTGTTTCTACTGGATCAAGAAGATCCCATAAAGTTCGCTGCTGCCGATGGGCTGCATATCGCCAACAAGCGGATTGAAACAACCCTTTACCAAAGGTAGTCATGCACAAATTTTACTTTTCTGGGGTTGCTTCAAAAGATGAGCGGTTGATGCTAGAGCAAGCAGGAATTACCAACATTTTGGTTGATCCGATCGACTTGAAGCATGTTTTAGATTAGGATGGGTCATTGGCTCTTGACTCCGGTGAGTACCGACGCTTTCGCCACCAACTGGTCGAAGTTGTTGACATTGAGAAATACCTATTTAAGATTGCCCGATCGCGATCGCTCGATTGGATGGCAGCTCCTGACTTGTTTGCTGAACCGCTCTGGACCCTAGCCCGGTGGAATCAAATTAAGCACTGGGGCGTTCCCAACCTGGTTCCAGTCTAGAGCTGGGATGCGCCCCTCTCAATCTTGCATCAATACCTAGAGGAAGCACCCTTAGTTGGCATTGGGGGTTATGTTCCCTGGATGCACTTGCAAGGTAAAGAAAACTTGGAAGCGAAACGGGAAAACCTCGCTACACTCAAATCTCTTTGCCAGCAGCAGCCCAATCGCTTCCATTTATTCGGTTTGTGCTGGGAAGAAGCGATCGAAGTCCTAACCCCCTACCCCCACTCCGCCGACTCATCCCATTAGCTCTGTGGAGCTAGAAAAGGCAAGTAATTTTTATGAACTCACGTACTGGCCGGTTGGGTAAGGCACCTGCTAGAGCCTTGCCCTTTGCCAAAGATTGAAGTCGTGAAAAGCGATGCATTGAGAACGCAAAAGTCCTAGCTCAGTTTACTGCCGCGTCAGGAGAAGTCCGTTATGATTGACTTCCAAACTCTAACTCGCTGGCTAACGATGATATATGAGATAGACGGCCAATTGCGTCAGCTTGCCCAGGTATCTAATCACAAAGACCAAGAGCCACTGGAAGAGGCGGTTGCTCAGATCCGTTATGCCAAAATTGCTCTGCTAAAAGCCAAAGGATTGACTGATCTAGCTTGGCAAAAACCGTATCTACGGGCAATTCAAGAAGACAAATTCAACGAAGGTGCTCCGTTTTGAACATCACTAATCAATCAGGAGATCTACAAAACAATTGCGTTCTAGATGCGATCGCTCAGCTCAGAAGCCCAAGGGAGATTGCTTCTGCCTGCTTGCTGACTAACATCCTCTACTGTGACCAACGGCAGCAAGTCTGACAAATACGCAGCAATCGTGGGGCAGCGCTCAGATCCACTTGTTGCTGCACAAGAACTTGATAAGTACTGGGGGGTGAGATCAATCGCTGCGCGATCGCCAATCGGAAATCGGAATCAAAAATCATCCTATTGGCTATCACTTGCGAGACTTCCTGAAAGCACAAGAGCTTTGTATGATGCTCTTGAATCAAAATAGCTGACACAGCACTCCCCTATGGTCAATTCTTCTACGTCTCATCCTGCTTCCCCCAGCATCTTGGCTAACTTGCTCGAAGCCGATGCCACCCTCGCCACCCAGGAAGCAGAACTCACCACACAACTGGCAGCAGTTCGGGAGAAACGCCAAAGCCTCCAGAGTGTCATTGATTTGTTTACCACCTCATCTCCCACTTTGCCTTCCTCCCAGGTTGGAGAGGATACTGCCGCTCCTGCCGAGGTCCCCACAAAGGATATCGCTTTTGCTTCAGAGACCTCAGCACCAACTCCTGCTCCCGCTGCTGAAGAGCCAGAGGAGGTAAAACCCAAGCAAAGCGTTTCCACTTCTAAGCCCCGGGCAGCAGCGAAAAGCAGCAAAGCACCTCAAGGCACTAAAGCAGGTAAGCCAGGAAAACGATCGCAAAACTGGCAGGATTATCTGCAACCTGCCTTCCGTCAAACTTCTCTACCCACCGCGATCGCGGCTGTGTTCCAGCGGCGGCCACAAGACCTTCTGAGTGTGCCTGAACTAGTTGATGAGATTTTTGTCGAGGCTATCCCTCAAGACGTGCAGACTATTGCTCGCAACCGCATGTTAAACATTCTTTCCACCGGAGCTAAAGAGGGGCAGTGGTATCGGGGTCCTAAAGGCCGCTATAGCCTCTCCCAAAAAGTCGCAGAATCTAGTCGCTAGTCCATTCAAGTTCTATTGTGCCGCCGCGATCGCCGCGAAGAGCACCTGCATGGCGACGACAGCATCAGCCTGCTACCGCATAGTAACGAAGCTGGGCAGCGGCTTGTGCTGAGTCAAGGTCATCAGATATCCCAATCGCGACCCTTCACTTCGCTGGGAATCGGATTCAGAAGAGTGCTATTCCGCTCCCACTTTTCTCCTTAATCCTGCCACCGCGCTCAGTAAGCCTGTAGCCCCTGTTCAACCTGCCGCTGGAGCGGTAGAAGTTCTCGACTATCAATCCTCACCTAACCGATAGGCGATCACGCCTGATCCGCATCTGTTCTGTTGAGTTTGGGCACTCACTCACTCCACAACTCTACAAAAGAGACGTTGGGCTCTGGCTGGAAAGGTGACCCGCATAAATGCTCGATCGCCTCACAGCTGATGGCGGCATTGAGAATTTGCAGCGTCAGTCGCTATTCGTGTTACATTATCTTCCTTGTAAATGTAACACGAATAGCGATGCCATCCCTTCAAAGCTTGCAACAACGCCTCACAGCTTTAGAAGCTCAGATCGCAGGGCTGAAACAGGAGGGGGACTACCTCATCGGGGTGCGACTGGAACGCTCTGCTGCTGGCGGGACTGCTTCCCAAAGCGCCAAGGAAGACTTGAAGTACGCCCGATTAAGAGCGGGCCGGGGGAAACTACTGCCGAATGGTAAAAAAAGCATGTATGTGCCCGCGAGAGACATTGCTCGCTATGACGCGGCTTGCCGCCGAGGAGAACAAATTCAGAAACTCGAGCGCCAACTCAATCAACTACAAGCTCAAATCGTCAAGCTAGAACCGTCCCCATACCGCAGCTTGAGAGACGGCAAGCGTAAGCGCTGCGTGCGACAACAGGATTCAAAGTGCAATGAGACGCCATCAACCGCCATCGTTGAAGTCGCACCCCCTCCTGTGCCGATCGTGCCTGCTGCGATTCTCGTACTGTACCGCCAACAGGCCAATGCTCCCGTTCATGCCGTCGCTGCCGAAGTGTGGCAGGAAAATCAACAGATTGCGGTAGTACCCGCAGTTCACTGTATGGGTCTCAAGGACGATCGCGTCAGTGCATATATCAAGGAAATGCTGGCATCCCTGGCTCAGCAGTTTGGCGTGACTCGATTTGAGGATGTAATTAAGGAAGTACCAGTGGCCCAGTGTCCCCTTGAACCCTGTCCCTTGAGAGTGTAGTGGATCAAGATGCCAGCACAGCACTTTCAGCACCTTCTCACCCAGGCCATCAAGCAAGCGATCGCTAACCCCGCTGCAGCCAACTTGAAAGCGCTGTTAGAAAAATTGGAGTGCATCTTACCGAGTTTGCCGGAGGCGGAGCAATTACAGGTTGCAGGGGATGTACTGGCTCAACTGATTGACATTTATGTCTGCCAAGCCGAGCAACTCCTCAATGCCTGGGAGGAACAATACAATTCCAGTCTCTGTGAACCTATCTTGAGCGCCGACTTGCTGCAAGAGGTGCTGCGGCATACCATGACGTTGAATCTGGATGAGATATGGGTAGCCGCAGAACACCAACCACAGCTTCCTCAACCAACTGATACCATAGTGGGTCTTGTAGCTCAAACGAATTTGCTGGAGTTCTTAAATCAAATCTACCCGGAGCAAGCTCAGCCCTCAGCCCTAGATGTGGCCCATGAGGAAGATATCCCCGCCTGGATCCAAGCGATCGCCCAATGGTTGCAGCAGCA
>JAHHIL010000085.1 GCA_019358975.1 Trichocoleus desertorum ATA4-8-CV12 | reverse complement strand
AGTAGAAGCTTGGCAAGAGGAGCGCAATCAAGAGAAGACCTGGATTGATTGGCGATTTACGACCGCAGATGCCAGGATAAAACTGCATCGACTTTACCCGTCAACTAATAATTGACTGACTACTAGGCTTGAGCCAACGTGGCAGCAGGCGATCGCACTTCAAGCCAATGCAACAGCCATTCAGCCCCGATTTCATCTACATCAGGGAGTCTGTTTTTTGGGGGGTTGTGGCACTATCAAATGCTGCCAGCCCTACGCCCAAACTTGGATTTATGCCATAGAAATGGAACTGGGGCCTGAACCAGAGATGGGTCGTATTGGTGCTGAAGCCACTATTTTACTGAACGAATCAGAGATCCAAGGTGTGATGGATGGTGTGATGGATATAGCCCTGACAGCTCAGTAATCGCAAGGTAGATACAGCCTGATCTCGGCTCTCTATCGCGGTGTAGATACATCAATTCTAGGGGATGCCCTAGAGTGAGGGCGAACACTCCGAAATTTTTAAAGCAGCACTTAAATATGCCAGATCTGGGAGAGCAAGCCATTAGCAAGGTGGCAGAAGCAGGTATTTCTAGCCAACTTGATGAAGTAGAAGATATTAATGTTGATATCCGCACCGATCCACTGAAGGTCATGCAGGGACAAGTGGATTCGGTGGAAATCGAAGGCAAAGGGATGGTAATGCAGCAAGATCTGCGCATGGAAGAAATGCAGATCAAAACTGGCAGCATTGCAATCAATCCTCTCAGTCTCGCCTTTGGCAAAATTGAGCTACAGCGACCCACTGAGGCAGAGGCTCATGTGGTCTTGACCGCAGAAGATATGAATCGTGCCTTCAACTCGAATTTTATTCGTGAGAAGTTACAGAACTTACCTGTTACCGTTGATGGTCAACAAACAACTGTAGACGCTCAGCAAGTTGGGTTCTGCTTACCTGGGGATGATAAGTTTGCCATCAGCGCTGTCATTAAGCTACAAAACTCTGGTGAAGTCAAACAGGTTGCTTTTACCGCCAAACCCCAAGTGGTTGATGGGGGTCAGCGCATTGCTCTAGAAGATGTGCAGTACTCCGAAGGAGAAGGACTGTCACCAGAGTTAAGCAATGCCCTACTAGAGCAAGCTAGCTCTCTCTTGGATTTACGCAACTTTGAGCTGGAGGGGATGTCCCTCCGGGTGAAGCAGTTAGATGTGCAAGAAGGACGCTTAATTTTGGAAGCAAATGCTCATGTGGAGCAATTCCCCTCGGGAGATAGCTAAATACTTGAACTTGGTTACAGATCCCAGGCTCCTCAATGGTGTGATCTGTAACCCGCTTGTCCAAGTGAAATATCCCTAGTTAGACCCGGTTAGACGCTGAGTTGTGATCATTAGCAGTTGAACTCAAGGAGACGGACGATGGTACAGACCCCCAACATTCCCCCTGTGATTGAGAGCGAAGAAAGTGATTACCGCGATAATGGCATTGTCAGTACTGTGGCGATCGCGGGCCATCCTCTACATCCCCTCATTGTCACTATTCCCATTGCGGTCTTAGTACTGGCAGCAGGTAGCGATCTGGGTTATTGGTTAACCCAGGATGCGTTCTGGGCTAGAGCTTCTTTTTGGTTGCTGGGAATTGGCTTAGTCTCAGGGGTAGTCGCTGCGATCACTGGAATGATGGACTTCTTGAAGATTGAGCGAGTCCGTAAGCGTACAGCAGGTTGGGCGCACATGTCCCTAAACGTGGCAGTTCTATTACTCACGATCGCCAACTTCGTACTACGTTGGGGCAATCCTACAGGTGCCATTCTGCCCACCGGGATCATCATTTCAACGATTGTGGCAGTTCTGTTGGGTCTGTCTGGTTGGTACGGGGCTGAGCTGGTTTATCGCCATAAAATTGCCGTGATTGGCTATAGCAGTAGAGAGCATAGTAACTAAGCATTGAGTGAAGTTGCGATCGCGCTCTACTTTTAAAGGTTTACCTTATACCAGACATTAGAAAATCTTGTGGGTCAATTCACATGATTCTTATTTAATGAATCAGCCCCTACAAATTTTCAAAAAATACTAGTCTGGAATTGCTTAATTACAAGCAGCATTGCATTACGGGGGTTAGGTTTCACCTATCCCTTTTGTTTTGTATACACCCTATTTTACAGGGTAAAAATTGGTTAATCTATTCGGTCGAATCCTCGGTTAAATCGCAGGCTGATATTTTGTCAAGGCTTTTTAAAGAATCAATTACAAGTATCTTCTTTTAGGCTGAAAAGCAAAAGGTAAGAGTTGACTATTATTAAAGGGAATCACCAGAAAAACAGAAAATCAATTTCTTTATGCAGTTCCTTGATCTTTATTACTTTAGTAAACTGCTCTCAACTTAGTCGCGCATTTATCATCTAGGGGAGTACCCGTCTTTAATAATCAGCGCTTTCCATTTTTAATAAAACCCTATTTCTGCTCAAGGATAATATGAATGCTAAATGCGATGGGAGGATGTTAGGTCAGCAGCTTGATCGCATACATCAACAGACCAAGAAGCTGTTCGAAACTGCTAAAAACTACTCTGGAAAATATCCTGAACTCCTGAGTGAATCTTTAGAAGAGTTGCAGGTAACTCTAGAGGAACTTCACGTTGCAGAAGAAGAGCTACGCCAACAAAATGAGGAACTCTATCGCACTCAAATAGCAGTTGAGTTGGAGCGGCAACGCTACGTAGAATTATTTGAATCTGCCCCCGATGGCTATCTGGTCACAGACGCTCAGGGAGTGATTCAAGAAGCCAACCAAGCAGCGATGAAGTTGTTCAATATTGGGCGCGTCTATCTCATTGGCAAGCCTTTGGCCACTTTTGTGCCAGAAGACTCTCGGCGGGAGTTTCGTTCTGTCGTCAATCAGCTATCCAAAATCAGTCGAGTGCAGGAGTGGGAAGTCCAGCTGCAGGGCCGAGGGGACAGGTTTTTTAATGCGGCTTTAACGGTAGAAGTAGGTCGTTGTCATTCCACGGGCCAAGCAATTGCCCTACGCTGGCTGATACGAGACATCACCACTCGCAAACAAGCCGAAGCTCAAATTCAGCAGTTACAACTGCAAAATCTGCACTTAGCTGAGACCGATCGCCTGAAAACTCAGTTTATGGCGACTATATCCCATGAATTACGCACACCCATGAATGCCATCTTGGGATTTTCTGATCTGCTCTTACGTCAGTCTGACCCAGAGAAGCAGCGGCAGCAACGAGCCATGCTGGAATGCATTTTTAGAAATGGTAAACATTTACTGAGCATGATCGAGGAAATTTTAGATTTCTCAAAGCTCAAAGAAAATCATTTGGAAATGAAGCTAGAAGTGTTGGACTTGGGCCAACTGGTGCAGGCAGCCTCAGAACAAATGCGCTCTCTAGCAATGGAAAAACGTTTGGGCTTAGAAGTGCATCTCGCTCAGCCTAGTATCGCGATCGTCAACGACTCAAGCCGCTTGCGCCAGGTCTTGATCAATTTGATTTCCAATGCGATTAAGTTTACGGATGCTGGCACGATTCGGGTAGAAGCTTACGAGTTGTCGAAGGAGCAAGTAGCGATCGCAGTCAGTGATACAGGGATTGGCATTGATCCCGTCGATCAGGTGAATATTTTTCAGGCTTTTCGCCAAATCGACCAAACCATCATCCGTCGGCATAGTGGCACAGGTTTGGGGCTCTCCATTACCGATTCTTTGGTCAAGCTGATGCAAGGCAGAATTGTCGTAGAGAGTCAGCTCGGTCAGGGGTCAACTTTTCGGGTAGAACTGCCACGTCGAGTCAGCCTGCTCTAAAGCTATCTCTAGAGGGACAAACTCTCCAAGTAATTCTGGTATTTTCAAGTTATCCCTTTAGTTGCAGGGCTGCTTTGAATCAGTCTGCTGGCAAACATGACCGCTTAGATGTACCTTTCGTGATTGCGATCGGTGCTTCTGCGGGTGGAGTAGAGGCGATCGCTCAGGTCGTTAAAACCTTGCCTCTTGATTTACTGGCAGCAGTCTTAGTCGTGGTACACTTCCCTGCGCACGGTAGAAGTGTTTTGCCCAAAATCCTCAACCGTCTCAGCGCCTTACCAGCGGGCCACGCCGCAGATGGAGCAGTAATTCTGCCAGGACACATTTACATTGCCCCACCTGATTACCATTTGGTAGTCAAGCCAGGTTATCTGTCTCTGAGTCATGGTCCCCGCGAAAATGGCCACCGACCCGCCATTGATACGTTGTTTCGCTCAGTGGCCAAAGCCTATGGGCCGCGAGCCATTGGCGTAGTGCTGTCTGGAGCCTTGGACGATGGCACAGTTGGTCTGGAACTCATTAAAACTCAAGACGGTATTGCGATCGCGCAAGATCCAGATGAAGCGCTATTTGACAGCATGCCCCGTAGTGCCATCAACAACGTTGAGGTGGACTATGTTCTACGGATTGCTGATATGGCCCTAATCTTAAGCAAGCTGGTGGATAGACCTATCCCGGAAAAAGCAATGACCCCCAACGACAAGACTCAGAGCGAAAAAGAAGCCGATATTGTAGCTGAAGATAAAGCCGCTTTAGAGCAAGGTGAGTATACTGACAGGTCTTCAGCGGTCACTTGTCCCGAATGTGGCGGCGTGCTTTGGGAATTGCAAAATGACAATCTAGTCCGCTTTCGCTGTCATGTCGGTCATGCTTACTCCCTCGATAGTTTAGTTTCAGAGCAAGCCGATATGGTAGAACAGGCGCTATGGTGTGCAGTCCGAGCCTTAGAAGAAAAAGCGGCTTTAGCACGGCGCATGGTGAGTCAGGCCCGCCAACAACGTCATATCCTGACAGAAAATCAGTTTCAAGAACGAGCCCATGAAGCTGAGCACAACGCCTCGCTATTGCGTCAAGTCTTATTCCAGAGCCCTCAAGCCAGGGAAACAGACCAAGCCAGCTAAACCCTCCCTGATCTCACCCTGCGGGAAAGCTAAAGGCATCTATCCTTCACTCTTCCCGCATTTGACGATACAACTCCACCGTCTGCTGCATCTCTACCAAAATCCTTTCCTGCTCCTGCATCGCCTGACGCACCTTTTCTTCTACTTGTCGCGCCATTTCTGTCGCGTCTCTGACATCTTCCTCAGCTTGTCGGGCTGTTTCAGCCGCTTGTCTAGCCGCTTCTGTCGCTAGCCGTAGCTCTTCTGCCCTGTGTCGCATCTCTTCAGCAGCATGACGGATCTCTTCCTGAACTCGCCTAGCTGTCTCTGCGTTTTGCCGTGCTGCTTCCCGCACTTCCCGAATGGCTTCTGCTTGGTAACGCCACTGCTCTGAGTTTAATCGCTGAAGTTCGTTACTTTCGCGCTGCTCCTCCCTAGACTGCCGCTGTTCTTCATTAATTTGCCACTGCTCCTCATTGTTATTTTGGTTATTTTGCTGCTGGTTCTTGGCCTGCGGTTTGCCCCCCTCTGGGCCACGCCACGGCTCTTCTGAAAAGGTATTCGAGCTAGATGGTTTTGAGGTCATAGTCACGGGTACTCCTGACGCGACAAGAGAGGGTTTAACTGAGTGAGCCGCTTACCCAACACGCTTACTCTATTTACTAGAGCAAAGTCATGAGGTTAAGTCATGAGGCTGTGTGCTAATGCTAGCCTGTATGCTCAGTTCCTAATTCCTCTACGATGCTGTAAGGCATCGAAACTAGAAACAACTGAAAAAATCTACAGTATTTAAGTGCTTTTCTCTTAAACCATGAGCCACTTTGGTGAAAATCCTGAATTTGAAGCGTTACTAAACTACATTAAGCGGAGTCGAGGATTCGACTTTACTGGTTACAAGCGCTCTAGCTTAATCCGCCGAGTCAACAAGCGGATGCAAGTCGTTGGCATTGAGGGGTATAGCACCTACCTCGATTATCTAGAAGTACACCCAGATGAGTTTAATCACCTCTTCAATACTCTCCTCATCAATGTGACCTCCTTTTTCCGCGATCGCTCCACTTGGGAGTATATTGCCAGCGATATCATTTCTCGCATCTTGACATTGAAAAAAGCCCGCGACCCAATTCGGGTTTGGAGTGCAGGCTGTGCTTCGGGTCAGGAAGCTTACACGATCGCTATGGTGATTGCTCAGATCATTGGCATGGAGCAGTTTCGAGAGCGAGTCAAGATTTATGCGACCGATGTCGATGAAGAAGCCCTGAACCAAGCCCGACAAGCCACCTACCTAGAGCGAGAGTTAGAAGGTTTATCTCCTGAAGAAATCGAGCTGTTTTTTGAGCAGTCAAACAACTCTTACTCTTTTCGTAAAGAATTAAGGCGATCGGTGATTTTTGGTCGTCACGATTTAATTCAAGATGCCCCTATTTCTAAGATTGACCTGCTAATCTGTCGCAATACCTTGATGTATTTCAATGCGGATACGCAAGCCCGCATTATCGCCCGTTTTCACTTTGCCCTGCGCGATCACGGCTTTTTGTGTTTAGGCAAAGCCGAAATGTTGCTTACCTATTCCAACGTTTTTACGCCAATTGAGCTAAAGCGCCGCGTTTTCACCAAAGTCCCTAGGCTGAACTCTCGCGAGCAGCTTCTAATCATGCAAATGGGAAATGAAGACATCAGCAGTCATAACTCCATCAACCGTCGGTTGCGAGAAGTGGCCTTTGACCGCAGCCCATTAGCCTGTTTTGTCATTGATGCCAACGGTTCGCTGGCCTGGGTAAATGAGCCAGCCCGTTTACTCTTTAACATCACCACCCGTGACGTGGGTCGCCCTTTGCAAGATCTAGAAATTTCTTACCGTCCGGTAGAGTTACGCTCTTGCATTGAGCAAGCCTATAATCAGCGTCGTCCGCTGATGCTCAGAGATGTAGAATTGCTAGCTTCCCAAGCGGAAAGAATCTTTTTAGACATTCAGGTAGAACCACTACTGGATACAGAAAACACCATCCTAGGGGCTAGCGTTACCTTCACAGATGTCACCCGCTACAAACACTTGCAAGCGGAACTCGAACACTCTAACCAAGAGTTAGAAACGGCTTATGAGGAACTGCAATCTACCAACGAAGAGCTAGAAACCACCAACGAGGAACTGCAATCTAGCAACGAAGAGCTAGAAACCACCAACGAAGAACTGCAATCTACCAACGAAGAATTGGAAACCATGAATGAGGAGTTGCAGGCAACTAACGAAGAACTCCATACAGTCAATGATGAACTTCAACGCAGTAGCGAAGAACTCAACCAAGCCAATACCTTCTTGGGTGCAATCCTGAGTAGCTTGAAAGGTGGCGTGGTGGTTGTGAATCGGGACTTACAAATCCAAGCTTGGAACTACAAATCTGAGGATTTGTGGGGCTTACGTACCGAGGAAGCCATTGGTCAAAACTTCTTGAATATCGACATTGGCTTACCCGTAGAGCAGTTAAAACAACCCATCCGGACTTGTCTTGCAGGTGAAGCTAATAGTTCTTCAGAGAGCCTGCTTGATGCCATTAACCGTCGCGGCAGACAGATTCAATGTCGGGTTAGCTGCACACCCTTAGTAGGGGTAGTAGGCCAAATTCAAGGAGTGATTTTACTAATGGAAGACCGCAGCGAAGGAGAGTTGTAAACAGACTCAGCCGTCAGCCCTGCTAGAGATGGCTTTGCCAGTGGCAAGACAAACCAGAATTTAGCACCTGCTCCGGGCTGGCTCTCCACTCCTACTTGCCCCCCGTGAGCCGTGATGATTTGCCGACAGAGGTAAAGCCCTAAGCCAATCCCGGTTAAGTGCGGATTGTCTAAGCCTCGGACATAAAGCTTAAAGAGGCGATCGCAAACCTCTCGGCCCATACCCACACCATTGTCTTCAACGGTACAGCGGATTTGGCTGTTTTCTAGAGTAGCGCTCAGGGTTAGCTGTACACCGGGGGCATTGTGCTTGAGGGCGTTAGTAATCAGGTTTTTGAACACTTGCTGCAATTGATTGGGGTCGGCAATCAACGGCGGCAAATTAGCTGGCAATAGATTTTGTACCGTGGCTTGGTTGCGCGACAACAGGGGTTCTAAGTCGGCCAGAATATCGTTGACTAACGCATCTAGACGTACCGCTTCGTAAGCTAAAACGATTTGTTGCCCTTCGCTCGATTGGTCTTCTAGCAAGGAGTTGATTAAGTTCAACTGACGTTCATTGCTTTGCACCATGCGATCGACCATCGAACGCATCACTGGAACTGAGTCTCCAGGCTTATTCTGCAAGTTCTTCAAAATCAATGACATGCCCATAATTGAGGTTCGGACATCGTGGGAGAACGCATGCAAAAAGATATCCTTAAAGTGGTTAAGGTCTTGTAACTCCTGCATTTTTTGTTGCAGTTGGGCGGTGCGTTCTTCGACTTGCGACTCCAAATTGGTATTGAGCGTCTGCACTTGTTGGTAAAGCTGCCCTTGCTGAATTGCGATCGCCACCTGAGTCGCCAATTGCTCTAGCAGGTTGACTTCAAAAGGTTGCCACTGACGAGGATGCCCGCACTGATTCGCCACCAGCACCCAGACTTCATCGCCCAAAATAATCGGCACTCCCAAGCTCGCCTTAACTTGATATTGCTGATAGAAGGCAGCAATTTTGGGTGTTGTCTGGCTCTGAGCCACATCATCCACCACACGGCTACAGCCTGAGGCAAACAAAGCCCGAAATTCTTGCACACCTTCTTCGTCGTATTCCAAACACATCACCGAAGGCCAAGCCTCCAACACCGACTCTGCCAAAACATAGCCCTTGGCCTGCTGATCGAGATGACCAATATAGACGCGGTCTGCCTGGAGAAATTGGCGTACTTCCGTAACGGTGGTATTGAGAACTTGATCTAGATTGAGCGATCGCCGGATTTTGAGCGCAATCTCTGTGAGCAAATGGCTACTACGCAGGGCTTCATGGACTCGCTCCGAAGCTTCCTGGAGCTGAACTTCTACCTGTTTGCGCTCTGTAATGTCTTGCACTGTTCCTGTGACAGCGTGGCCCGTAAAAGCAAGTTGCTCACACACCAAGCGCTCTGTACCATCGGGATGCAGAATTCGGTAGTCAATGCGGACGGGTTGACGCTCAGCCATTGCCTGCTCTAACGTTTGCTGAACGCGATCGCGATCGTCGGGGTGGATCGACTGTAGAGCTACCGCCCGCTCTGGCGCAAAGACTTTGGGCAGAAACCCTAAGATGCGATACAGCTCATCGGACCAGCGTAATTGCTGCTGCTGCCAATCCAAGTCCCAGTTGCCGAGCTGAGCAATCCGTTGAGCATTCGCTAAACTGGCCTCACTTTTCTGCAATAGTTCAGCGGTGCGTTGGCGTTCATTTACAGCCGCCGCCAAGACCAAAGCCGTGGTCGTCACCACCCCCATAAACGCTTGCAAAAACAGCACTGCTTGATTCAGAGTTTCGGCTTTGGCTACAAAAGGTCCATGTCCTTGAAATGCACCAAAAATCGCAATTCCAGACACAACCAAGCTGGCTAGCACAGCCCCCGATTGCCCAAAACGTAGTGCGGCCCATACTACCAAAGGAAACGGTAAATACTCCAGCGGGTACTGAGCGATCGCCGCCCCAGACTGGGAGCCAAACACCACCCAACTCACCGCACACAATAGGCTTAGCCAGACAGCACCCTCAACCCGCTGCCGCGACGTTTGAAACAAATAGGGCCACTGGCGGCAGGTCAACAGGACGGGGGCCGCGACTAAAATGCCCATGCAATCGCCCAGCCAAAGCGTCCACCAGTTTTCCCAAGCTTGGCTCCACGGAATTGTACCCAGCGATCCCTCAATGATCGCGCTCCAGGTAGCATTTATCAGAGGAACGCACAAGGCAGCTCCAATTAAACCCCAAACGTCCTGCGAACGAGCCAGATTAGGCTGAAATCCTAAGCGCCGCAATACGATCGTCGCGACTACTGCCTCGGCGACACTACCCGCAGAAGAAACCACAGAATTTATCGGGGAACCGCCCAAAGACTGGACGAGGAAGAAATCTCCTAAAATTACCCCTGGCCATAGCCATGATCCCCGCAACAAAAAAGCGGCTAAAGCAATTCCGGCGGGGGGCCAAAGCGGTGTGGCATCTGAATTCAGACCAATGGCTGAAATCGAAATTTTAGCGGAGACAAAATAGGCGATCGCCAGCAGACCGACCGAGAGCAAATATTGCAGAACTTGAGGACGCTTTAGGCGCATAGGTTGCCAAGCAGAGCAAATATAACGAACTGTGGGTGCATCGTCTAACTTCGCTCCAAGTCAAGAACTCAGGGCCAAAGTAAACTGGCAAGCAGATGTCGCCAAACCAATGGTGCCATCGCGCCACTAGGCTACGAAGCCAGTAACTTACCCTCTAGGGTGGCTTACTCGCCAGCATAGTAGCTTCCTCCACTTGGATGAGTTGAGTTAGATCACCAAAATGGGTGTTGTTTGTTCTGCGATCGCCTTCTATTCTCTGGCAAGATTATGGTATAGGTCGTGTCCTGATGCTGGATAAGTCAGTTTTTAGCTGATTTAATCGATTTATACTCAACCACGTCGCTTGTCAAAAATTGCTGCACGCGATCGCAATCAAGACATTGTGGCTTTTTTTGCCTGATCTGAAAACTCTATGAATCTGCCCTCCCAATCCGCTCCGTTACGAATTCTGCTTGTCGAAGACGACCCCATGATGCAGTTAGGGTTAGAACAAGCGTTGGCTGACTATCCAGAATTTGAAGTAGTTGGTCAAGCGGATGATGGTTACTTGGGTGTGGCCGCTGCCATCCGACTTAAACCAGATTTAGTGGTGATGGACATCGGCTTACCCCGACTCGATGGCATTGCAGCGACTCAACAAATTAAAGCAGCCCTGCCAGAAGTCCGGGTAGTGGTTCTCACCTCTCATACCACCGAGACCGAAATTGTCGCCGCCCTCTCTAGTGGAGCAGACGCTTACTGTATTAAAGGCTCTAGCGTAGATCGGCTGCTGACTGCCATTAGAGCGGCCCAAGAAGGCGCAACTTATCTGGACCCGCAAATTGCTCGTCGAGTTATCGAGCATCTCAAGCCTCCCATGCCATCGAGTCACCTGGGGCAGTTATCGCAGCGAGAATTGGACGTGCTACGGCTGATGGTGGAGGGCAAAACCAATCCTGAGATCGCTGAAGCTTTATACCTTAGTCCCAACACGATCAAAACTCACATTCGCGGCATTATGAACAAGCTAGCAGTAGACGATCGCGTCCAAGCAGCTGTAGTTGCCTTGCGCTCTGGTTTGGTCTAGTGACATCCTCCCCTCCTAACCGCAAGCGGTGTAGAAAGGGCTTCCCAACCTCACGATTGAGAATTGCTGCTTCACAGGACTCGTAACCGAGTATCCTCCACAGCCAGAAACCGTTAGTCCCAACGG
>JAHHIL010000084.1 GCA_019358975.1 Trichocoleus desertorum ATA4-8-CV12 | reverse complement strand
TGCTGCTGCAACCATTGGGCGATCGCTTGGATCCAGGCGGGGATATCTTCCTCATGGGCCACATCTAGGGCTGAGGGCTGAGCTTGCTCCGGGTAGATTTGATTTAAGAACTCCAGCAAATTCGTTTACGCGACAGCACCCACAACGGTATCAGTTGGTTGAGGAAGCTGTGGTTTGAGTTCTGCGGCTACCCATATCTCATCCAGATTCAACGTCATGGTATGCCGCAGCACCTCTTGCAGCAAGTTGGCGCTCAAGATAGGTTCACAGAGACTGGAATTGTATTGTTCCTCCCAGGCATTGAGGAGTTGCTCGGCTCGGCAGACATAAATGTCAATCAGCTGAGCCAGTACATCCCCTGCAACCTGTAATTGCTCCGCCTCCGGCAAACTCGGTAAGATGCGCTCTAATTCTTCCAACAGCGCTTTCAAGTTGGCCGCAGCGGGGTTAGCGATCGCTTGCTCGATAGCCTGGGTGAGAGGGTGCTGGAAGGGCTGTGCTGGCATCTTGATCCACTACACTCTCAAGGGACAGGGTTTAATGGGACACTGGGCCACTGGTACTTCCTTAATCACATCTTCAAAGCGAGTCACGCCAAACTGCTGAGCTAGGGATGCTAGCATTTCCTTGATATACGCACTGACGCGATCGCCCTTGAGACCCATACAGTGAACTGCGGGTACTACCGCAATCTGTTGATTTTCCTGCCACACTTCGGCAGCGACTGCATGAACGGGAGCGTTAGCCTGTTGGCGGTACAGGACAAGAATCGCAGCAGGCGCGATCGGCACAGGAGGGGGTGCGACTTCCAGAATGGCGGTTGATGGCGTCTCATTGCACTTTGAATTCTGTTGTCGCACGAAGCGCTTACGCTTACCATCTCTCAAGCTGCGGTATGGGGACGGTTCTAGCTTGACGATTTGAGCTTGTAGTTGATTGAGTTGGCGCTCGAGTTTCTGAATTTGTTCTCCTCGGCGGCAAGCCGCGTCATAGCGAGCAATGTCTCTTACAGGCACATACATGCTCCTCTTACCATTCGGGAGTAGTTTCCCTCGACCTGCTCTTAATCTGGCATACTTCAAGTCTTGCTTGGCGCTTTGGGAAGCCGTCCCGCCAGCAGCAGAGCGTTCCAGTCGCACACCGATGAGGTAGTCCCCCTCCTGTTTCAACCCTGCGATCTGAGCTTCTAAAGCTGTGAGGCGTTGTTGCAAGCTTTGAAGGGATGGCATCGCTATTCGTGTCACATTGTCTTATCTATAAATGTAACACGAATAGCAACTGACGCTGCAAATTCTCAATGGTGCCATTAAGCTGTGAGGCGAGCGAGCATTTATGCGGATCGCCTTTCCAGCGAGAGCCCAATGTCCTCTATATTTGTGACTTGTGGAGCGGTTGAGCAAGTGACCAGACTCAACAGAGTAGATGCGGGTCTCGTGCGATCGCCTATCTTTCAGGTGAGGAGTGATAGTCAAGAATTTCTGCCACTCCAGCGTCAGGTCGAACAAGGGCTACAGGCTGACTAAGCGCGGCGGCAGGATTAAGGAGAAAAGTGGGCACGGAATGCGACTCTTCTGAATCCGATTCACAGCGAAGTGAAGGGCCACGATTGGGATATCTGCCCCACGATGACCTTGATTCAGCACAAGCCGCTGCCTAGCTTTGTTACTGCGTGGCAGCAGGCTGATGCGGTCATCGCTATGCAGGTGCGCTTTGGGGCGATCGCGGCGGCGCAATAGAACTTGAATGGACTAGCGACTAGATTCTGCAACTTTTTGCGAGAGGCTATAGCGGCCCTTAGGACCCCGATACCACTGACCCTCTTTAGCTCCGGTGGAAAGAATGTTTAACATGCGGTTGCGAGCAATAGTTCGCACGTCTTGAGGGATAGTCTCAACAAAAATCTCATCAACCAGGTCAGGCACACTCAGGAGGTCTTGTGGCCGCCGTTGAAACACAGCCGTGATCGCGGTGGGTAGAGAAGTTTGACGGAAGGCAGGTTGCAGGTAATCCTGCCAGTTTTGCGATCGTTTTCCTGGCTTACCTGCTTTAGGGCCTTGAGGTGCTTTGCTGCTTTTCGCTGCTGCCTGTGGCTTAGAAGTAGAACGGCTTTGCTTGGGTTTTACCTCCTCTGGCTCTTCAGCAGCGGGAGCAGGAGTTAGTGCTGAAGTATCTGAAGCAGAAGCGATATCCTCTGTGGGGACCTCGGCAGGAGCGGCAGTATCCTCTCCTGCCTGAGAGGAAGTCAAAGTGGGAGATGAGGTGGTAAATAAATCAATGACACTCTGGAGGCTTTGGCGTTTCTCCCGAACTGCTGCCAGTTGTGTGGTGAGTTCTGCTTCTTGGGTGGCGAGGGTGGCATCGGCTTCGAGCAAGTTAGCAAGGATGCTGGGGGAAGCAGGATGAGACGTAGAAGAATTGACCATAAGGGAGTGCTGTGTCAGCTATTTTGATTCAAGAGCATCATACAAAGCTCTTGTGTTTTCAGGAAGTCTCGCAAGTGATAGCCAACAGGATGATTTTTGATTCCGATTTCCGATGGGCGATCGCTCAGCGATTGGTCTCACCCCCAGTACTTATCAAGTTCTTGTGCAGGAACAAGTGGATCTGAGCGCTGTCTGCGATTGCTGCGTATTTGCCGGACTTGCTGCCGTTGGTCACAGTATGAGGATGTTAGTCAGCAAGCAAGCAGGCAGAAGCAACCTCTCTTGGGCCTCTGACCTGAGCGATCGCATCTTGAACGCATCACTGTTCAGATTACAGGTTGGAGCTAGCCATTGTGTTGTAGATCTCCTGATTGATTAGTGATGGTCAAAACGGAGCAGCCTGGTTGAACTTCCCTTTTTGAATTACCCGTAGATATGGTTTTTGCCGAGCTAGATCAGTCAAGCCTCTAGCTTTTAGCAGATCAATTTGGCATAACGGAGCTGGGCGGTCGCTTCTTCCAACTGCTCTCGGTCTTCTAGGGCAAATGCCTGAGAAAGCTGGCTCAATTGGCTGTCGAGCTCGTATAGCATTGCCAGCTAGCGAGTTAGATTCTGAGAGTCAATCATGCAGATTTTCTCCTTACACAGCAGTAAACTGAGCCAGGACTTTTGCATTCTCAATACATCGCTGTTCACGGTTCCAATTTTTAGCAAAAGACAAGGCTCTAGCGGGTGCTTTACTGAGCCGCCCAGTACGAGAGTTCATAAAAATCACCTGGCCTTTTCTGGCTCCGCAAAGCCAGTGAGACGAATCAGCGGAGTGAAGGTAGGGAGTTAAAACTTCGATCGCTTCTTCCCAGCACAGTCCAAAGAGATGAAAGCGATTCGGGTGCTGCTGACAAAGCATTTTAAGTTTGGCAAGGTTCTCTCGCTTGAGTTCCAGGTTTTCCTTGCCCTGGAGGTGCAGCCAGGGAACGCAACCTCCAATACTAACTAGGGGAGATTCATCTAGGTACTGGTGCAGGATGGGTAGTGGTGCATCCCACATCCAAACCGGAATCAAATTTGGAATTCCCCACTGCTTGATTTGATTCCATCGTGCTAGCGTCCAAATAGCTTCAGCGAACAGATCGGGAGCAGCAACCCAATCGAATGCTCGCGACCGAGCAATCTTAAACAGGTACTCCTCTAGATCAACAACCTCCAGAAGCTTTTGGCGAAACTGTCGGTACGCGCCAGAATCAAGAGCCAGAGAACCGTTCCAATCTATAACGTGCTTCAGATCAATGGGGTCAACCAGAAGGCTGCTGATTCCTGACTGCTCTAGCATCGATCGCTCATCTTGGGAAGTGATTCCAGAGAAATAGAATTTTTGCATGGCTACCTCCCATACAGGGTTGCTTTAATCTGCTCGTTAGCAACAAGTAGCGTGGC
Source organism: Trichocoleus desertorum ATA4-8-CV12 (assembly GCA_019358975.1). Classification (NCBI taxonomy): domain Bacteria; kingdom Bacillati; phylum Cyanobacteriota; class Cyanophyceae; order Leptolyngbyales; family Trichocoleusaceae; genus Trichocoleus; species Trichocoleus desertorum. The sequence continues at coordinate 8,563 of JAHHIL010000084.1, read as the reverse complement.
GGCAGCAAACTCGATGGGGTCTCGAGTAGAAACTGCCAGTTTATTCCTCGTTGCTGGTTCAAGTAGTAGCGGCTATACTTCCACTCAAAAGAATCTTTCGTTGATCTTGAAGCTGGGAATGAATACCAATGCTACTTAGAGCATTGACGAGATGCCGTTGACACTGGCTGATATTTGGGGCTGATGTATCGAGATATAAGTCACTCATCATAACCTCATGCCAAAAATCTCTAGTGCTTGAAGGGTCTTATCAAGAAGTGAAAGGAGTTTGTGGCGATCGCTCTAACAATGAGTCCAGATAAATTCGAGGTATTTCAGAGGTTGATTGGGTTGTTCGCTGAAAATAGAGTCAGAGAACAGCAATGAAAAAGCTGTTGATATCCCAGGTAGGGTGATGCTCAAGCTGCTCCTGAATCGTGATGTAAAGACTTTCAGGAATTGCACCTCGATCTCTCAGTGATGCTCAAGCAACCTCCCCCATTACATTCAGCATCGGATTGAACAAACAAATAAAAGGTTTTGCCCTGACTTTTGACGATCACATAGGGAAGCCCTTCGCAGCTAACCCCAGCCTGGCGGATCGTTCCACCCATGACGAGAGTCAGATCGTTCGAATTTGGGAGATAGGGATTGTAGGTTATGGATTTCAATCCTAAAAAATTGAAGCCTTAATCTCAGACTAGGGCTGAAGGCTTATTGTGTTTGCTTTCGTTTACGTTCTCTGGAAACGGTCTGATCAGGCTCGTAGTGATGCTCGTGGCGATGCCCTGCTTGTTTGCGGTTGAATAGTGGGGCGATTGGTGCTGCGATTACCAGCACGAGCAGGAAAACAGCATGGATACTTTCCATTACACCTCATTTGCTGTTGAGGGGGTATATCGTTTTATCCTTCTGGGAAACCCTTTTGCTCCACAAGACTCGTTCGAGAAGAGCTTGTAGCGTAGATTGTCCAACTCTTCTTGAATTACTTCATTCAGCAGTGGATTCTGCACAACCAAACGGCTAATGAGACAGTTTGCCAGTGGTGGCAGTTCTTCAGAAGTGACTGGAATATTTTGTGAATCTACGGCTTGCTCTCGAAGGTAGCTCAGCAAGCGCCGGACTTCTGCTAAATCAGCATTGTGCATAGCTTGAATGTGATTGGTGCATACTACGAAGAGAATAAGCTGGTTTTTACGAATCAAAGTGGAAATTTGAATTTCCACTTTCCGCTTGTCTTCAAAAGGTTAAAACAAATCGGTCTGTTGACGGGTGATGGTCAGGGGATTCAATTTGCTCAACGCGCTTGGGTAAAACAATGGCTGAAAGACAAGATGTTGAGATAGCGAGAAATGCGAACTGGGGCAGTCCGTTTGGCTACGCCAGAGGCTTTAGATCTCACCGAACTGATCCCGGTATTCTGGGTTGCCATCCACCCAACCCAAGGCGAATTGTTTATAAAGACTGTAATGCTGAATTTTTTTGGTTTCAGGATCAGTAGGCAGTTCCTTAACTCCGGCTATGTACCCTTTTAGATAGTCCTCATCGTTGTATTCTGGCATCCTGCCAAAAGCAGCATCAGTTTTGCCTTCTAGGAAACGCTCGTATAGAGCTTCCTTAAGATGTGCATCACACTCATTGCGTTCATCTGTCAGGCAATCATCAATAAAAACCATAATTGAATTGCTCCATTGTCAGTAGGGCACCCGATTAGATTGGCGTTAGGTGGGTGCCTTGGGAATGGTAAAAATGAGGGGTTTTGTAGGTGACGCTACGCTCTAGGCTTCATGCTTCGGTACGGTTCTGTTGCCGGGAGCCTTTGTGGCGCTCCATTTCCTGTTCCTCATATTTCTATAATAACCGGGCTACTGTAGAAAAGATTAGTTTACTAAGAGTGTTAATACAACTTCAAAACCCCATAGCTTAATCAGCATGGGGTTTTGAAGAATGAACCGGCTGAGTTTAATCGCCCTGAGAATCTAATAGGTCTTGCTTACGGTTCACAATCAATTCGCCTCTGCCGATTTGCTCGACCAGTTCAGAAGCTGATATTTCAAGTGACTGAGCAACCTCCTTAAAGCCTTCCCATCCCTCTGTGGTTGCCCGGACATAGCGATCCTTTTTCGTTTCTCCATGCAGCGGTTGCCTTCCCTCCCGATTAAGGTTCTTCTGCGATCGAGGGTTTTGTCCACGGGGATAACTTTCGCCTAGAGGGGGCTCATCGATCACGACTAAGATTGCCTTAATTTGATGGAATAACAGGTTTATACAAGAGCCAGGTAAGTTTTTATTGACTGTAGAAGCTTAAATTTCCACGTTTCGTGACTAATTTTTGTATATTCTAATATTGACAATTGTGGAAACTCAAATTTCCACTTACTATCGTTTTATGCTGACTATCTCAATTCTTGCAAATGCCGGAGGGGTTGGAAAGTCTACTCTGGCGATCCACTTGGCTTATGCGGTAAGCCGTCTAGGATTCTCTGTTGCTCTCCTAGACCTTGACCCCCAGCATTCTTTAGACCGTTTCTGTGGGTTGCCTCCTGCTGAAGCTGAACATTCAATGTCTCAGATCCTGGGTACAAAGAATTTCAAAGGCGAGTGGAATCTAAAACCAGCTTGGGATGGGCAAGTTTTAGTGGGTCAAAGCCATATCGATCTTGCCCAGGTTAGTAGTGACTTGGCAACTCGAAGGCGAGGCTCCTATACTTTGCGCGATCGCCTGCAAAGTCACCCCATTGCATGCGATCTGCTTGTGCTGGACTGTCCCGCTACGCTGGGGATGCTTTGTGAAAATGCCTTGGGTGCGAGTGACTTAGTTTTAGTCCCAGTACAACTAGAGCCAAAATCGATTGGTGGAGCAGCCGATCTAGTGGCATGGTGTATTACTGCATCCAATGAACTCCAACTAGAGCCCCGACCCAAAATTCAGGGGATTGTACCTAGCATCTATAACAAAGATGCAGCAATTCACCGTCAGTATCTGGAACAGTTACCAGAGATTGCGGCTCAATTAGATATCCAGGTCTATCCTCCAATTCGATACTCAAAAGAGTTTGTCAATACGTCTGCCTACGGCTTACCTCTCTATAAATATCGTCCAGGGCATCCCGCCTGCGATGATTTTGAGGCAATTACTCGTGATTTGGTAACGATTCTGAAGAAGACTCATGCCCAGAAAGTTTCCTGAAATTGCAGATCAATTTAAATCAGCCGTTCAAACTCACTCTCAGCAGAAGGAGATTGATACGCTTCGAGCGGAAGTCGAGCAGCTGAGAGCGAAGCATTCTCCTAATTTAGAGACAGAATTGGCCCGTTTGCGTGAACAACTCACCTCACAAACGGGTGAGATGGAAGTAGAAACCGACCTAATCGATCCAAATCCATCTCAACCCCGTCAAACGATTACAGATGCGGAGATTCAGAAAAAGGTTCGGTTTCTAACACAGCAAGGACAAACGGTTCCGATTATTTTGATTCCCCAAGAAAATGGGCGTTACTTGATCTTTGATGGAGAGGTTAGGTGGCGGGCAGCAAAGTTCAAATTAGGTTGGGAAAAAATTAAGGCTGTTTTGGTCCCAATGCCCGATGATTTGCATCGAAGTGCGCTTGAAACGTTTCTAGGTTTTGAAGATCTAAACCCTTTAGACAAAGCAGAGGCAGTCTTCCGGCAGGTTAAACAAGATACGGAACTTGATCCAGCTAAAGCCTTTACTTTGTTGAATACTTGTCTCCGAGCAATGGAACGTTCTGGACAAATTAAAGAACTAGGTAAATTGGTAGATGCTTCTTCGGAAGCCCAAGCTGCTAAGTTGCAATCTTTGGAGGTGACAGATGATCTTGCGCTCAAATTGTTGCTGTCTATTTTGCACATGGGCTTGAATCCTGCTTCTGTAAAGACGCAGCTTCTCCCAATGCTGTCCTTGGCTGACGATCTTAAGGAGGCGGTTCGCAAAAGAGGATTAAAAGGGGCTCATGCCCTAATTCTGGCAACCTTGTCAGCAAAAGTACTCAAAACCAACGAGAAGATAGCCGCCAAAGAACGGATTAAGGCGACTCAAATGGTTCTTTCGCAGGATTTGACGGTAGCCAAAACCCGCGAACTCGTTACTGATATCAAGGCAAAGTACGCTCCTAGCACTGCAATTGAGTCAAAGAAAATTACGTCTTTGATCAAGACTCTTGGTGTTGTAATCGCAAGGGAAGAGCTACAATTCGCTTCCCCTGAACAACTGGTAGAACTTAGGCAAAAGCTAACTGAAGCTTTAGAAGTTCTGAATAAACCTTAGTAGTGGAAACTTGAATTTCCACAGTTCCGACTTGATCAAATAGGAATTAAATTGTTTTAGGATTGCTTTTCAACGGCAAATGGATGCTAAAAATTTTGAATCAGCTTTGAATTGAGTTTTTAGATCCTTGAGCTTGGATAAGTGGGGTTCAAGTGAAAAGGGGTCAACTCAAAAGTGGAGGCAAGCGATCGCATTAGTTTAACTGTAGAAGAAAGTTTTGCAGCACAGATTAATTCAGTGAGAGTCAGATCTGCTACGCCTGATGATGTATCGCTCATCTTCTCGTTCATTCAGAAGAAGTCAGAATTTGACGAAATATGGGTGCCTTTTCTGGTGTACTGCAAGCATCTGAGGATAAGGGACGTCAAACACTTTTTAGAGCCATCCCTTGTGCGTATGTCTTGTTTGCGGAGTCTTCAGGACATGCGGTTGGATTTGCGTTGTATTGATTCAGATACTCATCCTTTGCAGGCCAACCCAGCATCTGGCTAGATGATTTCTATGTGGATGAGCACAGGAGAAGCCAAGGTGCGGGAGCGGTGTTGATGGAGCACCTTGCTCGAATTGGTCAGGAAAATGAGTGTACTCATCTGGCTTGGAATGCTGATGCTCGCAATACTCGTGGTTTAAGTTTCTATTATCGGTTGGGTGCAGAAATCACGGAGCAACATGGGAATCGATGTTTTTTCAGGTGGGTTTCGTAGGTGGTGGCATAGCCCTTGCGCCGTACTAGAGTCGGTCGTGGAAGAAGGTGTTCTAAATGGGAAAAGTGGAGAGGCGATGGCTCGGTTGTGAGCTGTTAAGCTTGGAAAGCTGGCGTGATCAACAGCAATCCCAAGGGCCACAAGAAGCAGTTCTTTAGCTCAAAGAGCCATCTCTATCAAGACCGCAGAGTGAGCAGAATGATATTGAGCTTGTAGAATTAGGAAAATACTTGCTTTGGCATGCCGAATCATGCTGCTCGATCAAGCATTCACCCTCCATTGCCAGCATCGTCACGCCGCTGCTCTTGCAGATATTCCAGAATGCGGTGGTTCTCGGTTTGCAGTCCTCTGACCTCTGATTGCATCTGCTGCATTACGGCCCGATCAGCAGCAGCTTCAGCAGCAGATCTGTCGATCCCTTGAATCAAGGCACCTACTAAGGCCGTGAGGTTGTGCTGCTCTTCACCAAGTCTCTCTATCTGACTTTGGCTAGCTTCTTGACGTTGTCTTAACTGATCAAGAGCAAGAAAAATAGCTTCGGCTCTAGCATCAATGCCCTGAATTCGAGCCACAACCTGCTCAGAAATCGTGGTGAGCCGTTCTAGGCGCTGATCAATACTGTCGAGCCTCTGTTCTGTTGTCATGGCTTTTGTTGTAACGTAAGGCTAATCAAGGAATATAACCAGGGTAATAAACTGCGATCGCAGTCTCAGCCAAAGCCTGAACATATTCTAGATCTGACTGGCTAGGGTTATTTCTTGGCAATCCCAACAGATTGAGTTCTTAAGCTTGACTCCTTCTTGAAAGGCCCTACGAGTAAACTGAGAACCTCTAATCTTGTACTATCTGGCAAGCCTGCCTGTGAGATGAAAGGTTAGTGATTTGGAGTCCGAACTGAGCTGCGATCGAATCAGAGTGATCTAGCGGCACCCCTAAGACTGGCTCAACCATAAAAGTTTCAAAGCGCATTCCCGCTCTTCCAACACTGCTATCGTCCGGTTTCACGGGCCTAGAGGTTCTGCCGATTATGGCGAGTTGGCTCTATTTTAGGCGATCGCGCCCCTCGAGCTTTTCCTGGGTTGGGAAACGCATCAACCTGTTGAGTGGTATCTCTCTGCTAGTTGTCCAAAGTTGGAGTCAGCGATCGCCTCTCGTCGTAGTGCCTCGTGATTGCACGTTCAAGACATTGACTGTCTCCTTGGATTCCCTATCGCTTATCCCAATTGTCGTTGAATCCGTTGGTCGGGCTGTCCCTCTCGAAGCAAGTTGTCATCGTTGGCATGTTTACCGGTATTGCGATCGTGCTGCTGTTAGAAATGCTTTATAGCCGAGTAGTGAAGGGCAAAACTTGCTTTAAGTTTTGGGTGGTCAATCCTGCAGTTGAATGTAGAAATCGCGCTCTAGGTTCTCTCAACGGCTGCACTCAAGCCATTCAGCAGAAACTGAATCATTTGGGATTTCAAGTAGAGACGTCTTAGAATTCCAATCCGGAGGGGGAAGGACAATGGATTCAGTTTCACAAATCTGCCCAGAAACCGGTTCACCATTTCTTAGATCATGCCTTTTCTGGTAAAGTCAGCCTTGCTCCAGCGTTCAATAGTATTGATGTCTATGTTCAATTAACGTTTTAAGACACGCTGATTCTAGAAACCCGGGAGATGAATAAATTGCAGGCGATTAGTGAGTTTATCGCGCTCAAAACGCCTGAACTCCAGCTGCAAGGTATCCCGCTGACCCTGTGCTGCGGTTTGGTTTTTGTCCTCTTCTCCAACCCGAGCGATCGCAGATTCAGCTTTAACCTGGAGAGAGAAATTCAGCAATGCAGAGAGATTTTGGCATGGCAAACCTAGAACAAGATGCAGAGCGAGAAGAACGGATCACGATGGAAATCGTGGTGGATGCCTATGGTCCCGAAGAGCAGGCAATGGGCTGGTACTACTATTTACAGGACACAATGCAGTTCCCCTTCACCGCAGTTGTACCGCCAAGCGACGTATTTCTCCTCTCCAGGAAGGAGCAACGGTAGCAGTCGTGAAGATGGCACCCGAGGAAGAGTGCGAGCAGGAAATGTTTGTAGAGATTGAGTGGGAAGATGATGATACTTTGGCAGTTCCATTGATCCAGCTTGAGGCCCCAAAGGCAGACGCAGAAACTCAGCAGGCGATTGCAGATTGGCATTACTGGGTCGATCGCGGGTATGAATTTAGCTAAAGCAGGGTCTGATCGCATCATTGATTGAAGGACTTAAATCCCCTTCTGATTTAATGAGTTTGGCAGATGTTGGGCAAGTGGCATGAAGATTGTGGTGATTGGCAGTGGGTTGGGTGGTCTCTCGGCAGCCATCCGGCTCCAGGCGCAGGGACACCAGGTGACGGTTGTGGAAAAGCGGGATCAACCCGGAGGGCGTGCCTCTGTGTTTGAGCAAGATGGATTCACCTTTGATGCAGGCCCTACGATCATCACAGCTCCTTACTTGATTCAGGAGCTCTTCGAGTTGAGCGATCGCAACATCGAGGATTACGTCACCTTAGTACCGCTTGACCCCTTCTACAATGTCCGCTTTGAAGATGGCTCCGTCTTCCACTACAACGGCGATCGCGAGTTCCTGCTAGAGCAAATCCGCCAGTTCAGTCCTGCTGATGTGGCGGGCTATCAGCGCTTCTACCAAGCATCCACTCAGGTGTTTGAGAAAGGACTGCCCCTGATGACTCAACCCTTTGGCCACTTCACGGATATGCTCAAGGTTGCCCCGGATATGCTGCAATTGCAGTCCTTCAAATCTGTCGCAGGGTTTGTGAACCAGTATATTCAGGATGAGCGGCTGCGGCAGGTTTTCAGCTTCCACCCACTACTGATTGGAGGTAATCCGTTTCAAAGTACGTCCGTCTATGCCATGATTCACAAACTAGAGCAAGCCTTTGGCGTTTGGTTTGCCATGGGTGGTACCGGGGCTTTAGTCCAGGCTTTGGTGCGGCTGTTTCAAGAACTGGGTGGAGAGCTACAGCTCAATTGTGAAGTGGCAGAGATTTTGATTGATGCTAAGACCCAACGGGCTACGGGCATTGCGCTCAAGAGCGGGGAGCTGCTTCCATCTGATGCGGTCGTTACCAACGCCGATGTGGCCTCGACCTACCTGAATTTGGTACCGTCTCAGTTTCGCCGCAAGTATCGCGATCGCCACGTACAAAACCTGCGCTATTCGATGTCCTTATTTGTCTTGTACTTTGGGACCAATCGCCGGTATGACCAAATGGCGCACCATGAGATATTGATGGGTCCGCGTTACCGTGAATGGATGGTGGACTTGTTCGAGCGCAAGCACCTAGCCTCCGACTTCTCGCTCTACCTGCATCGTCCGACAGCGACCGATCCCACTCTGGCCCCACCCGGTTGTGATGCTTGGTATGCCCTGGCACCTGTGCCCAACCTGGATGGCCCCACCGATTGGCAGGAGAGGACCCAGCCGGTAGTGCCATTTAGGAAAGGACGTAGAAAAAAGAACGAGAGACAATAGAGAGGTAAGCTTGCTTTCGTGTTCTCATCGATGGTTAAACCTCTGCTGCAATGCCCCAACTGTAGTTCCAATGACAT
>JAHHIL010000083.1 GCA_019358975.1 Trichocoleus desertorum ATA4-8-CV12 | reverse complement strand
CTAAGCCCTGCCCATAATTGTCATTTCTCCTTGTCGCGATCTACTCCTCTCGTTTGCTCTCGATCTGCTTCCGAGTTCAGGAAGGATTTCATTCAAAAAACAGCCTATGCAATTGACATTTCACACTTGAGCGTGAACAATCTTCTTGGCTGGGGCATGACCATTGCGGCTGATTTCTTCCAATCGTTGCCGTTGCTCAGTACTCAAATAGATCTTGTCGCGTTTACCTCTTCCCATCAAACACCCTTAAATCAGGTACAACTATTGCACTATTTTAGCCGTGTCTAACCACTACACATGATTCTGTTGACTCCAGAGTGGTAAGCCTCTATCTCAATAAAGTCGATGGCAAGTCAATCACAACTCGAAGTTCTCCAGCCTGAACTCATTAACTGATTGGGTTTCATGGGAAATGACAACGGATTCCCTCGGAATCTATTTCCCTCATGTCTCGTCTAAATTGCTATGGCTGTACAAAAAGATCGCGCTGCGATCGCTACCTACTACCAGGCAGGCGGAACCTTGCCTGAACAGGCTGCTACTTATGTTAAGCGGCAGGCTGACCTTGATTTGTATCAGGTGTTGAAAGCGGGAGAGTTTTGCTATGTTCTGAATTCTCGGCAGATGGGCAAATCGAGTCTTCAGGTGCAGGTGATGAGTCGCTTGCAGGCGGAAGGAACTGCCTGCGTCACCATTGATATTTCAGATATTGGCAATCAGGTGTCGCTAGAGCAGTGGTATGGCGGCGTTGCCTATAAGCTGGCGAGCAGTCTTAATATATTCACCTCTAAAGAATTTATGAACTGGTGGAGCGATCGCGCTTCGTTTCCCCTGTGCAGCGGTTGAGTCAGTTAATTGAAGAAATTCTGCTGAAGCAGTCGCAGCCCATTGTGGTTTTCATTGATGAAATTGACAGCGTTTTAAGCTTTCGTGACTCACTGGATGATTTCTTTGTGCTAATTCGTGCCTGCTACAACAAACGGGCGCAGCATCCGGTCTATCGGCGTTTAACGTTTGCATTGTTGGGCGTTGCCCCCCTGGCGACCTGATCAGTGACACCCATCGCACCCCCTTCAACATTGGTCGAGCCATTGATTTACAGGGATTTGCTGAGCACGAAGCGCAAGTTTTATCAGAGGGATTGACAGAAATCGTTGACGCGCCTCAAACAGCATTGCATGAAATTTTGCGCTGGACGGGTGGACAACCGTTTCTGACGCAAAAGGTGTGTCAATTGGTGGTGCAGGAGTGGAGGAGGGAGGATGCAGACCATTGCACTACCCGATCGCTCCGCGACTCAATCGAGCGCCTCATTCAAACCCACATGATCAACAATTGGGAAGCCCAGGATTACCCTGAGCATCTCAAAACCATTCGCGATCGCCTGCTGCGGAATGAGCAACGAGCCGGTCGATTATTGGGGCTTTATCAACAGATATTGCTGGCTCCAGATCGGTCAATTCCAGCAGATGATTCGGCTGAGCAGATGGCGCTGAAGCTGTCTGGTTTGGTGGTACAGCGTCAGGGCAAAGTGTGGGTTGCTAACCGGATCTATGAAACGGTGTTTGATCCCGCCTGGGTGGGTGAGCAGTTGGGCAATCTGCGGATTTACAATGATGCGATCGCTGCCTGGATAGCTTCCGAGCGGGAAGATAGCTCTCGATTACTGCGGGGGTAGACCTTGCGAGAAGCACTGGATTGGGCAGCAGGAAAGAGTTTGAGCGATGAAGATTACCAATTTTTAGCAGCGAGTCAGGAAGCTGAAAATCGCACCATTCAATTGGAGAAGTTAGAGGTTCAGATTGGTTGGGAGATTGAAAAACAGGAAAAGGAGACGATTGCCAAAGCGAATCAGATTTTGACGGTCGCTAACCATCAAGCCAAACGTCGAATCCAAATTGGTTCACTGATTCTGGCTGTTTCTGTGGTGGGAGCCGCGATCGCGGGCACCTTCGCTAATATTGCTCTGCAAAAGCAGCAGACTGCCCTGGCAGGAACTCAGCAATTCTCATTATGGAATTTCTTGCAATACAGATGTCCTACTTTGAAAAACTGACACGCTGAAACACTGATTCTATCGTTTAAGAATTTTGGCAGAAATCGCGTTCAAGGCCTCTTTTGTAGTACAAATGCTTCAAAATGAGAATTGCTGTTGCACGATGCCAAGGGTATCCCATCCACTGGAAACTGCGATGATCTCAATTTTATCCGAGCAGATGCGAACCATCCGGCGGTGGCATAGGCTATTTGGCAGTCTCTTGAGCTCGCTAGTTTACTAACGAAGTCCTTTGCGCCTGGTACCTCCATGATCGGCCCATGCTTCTCAATGTGCCTAGAAATTCTAGCGACAAATGCCTCCTCAACGGCACGCAGCACACCAGCGGTATTCCCGATGTTATTGTCACCAAGAATTTCAAGGAGGGTTCCAGAACCAGAGACGTTTTTATAGTGGCTCCATGATTTTCTGAATTGTACAGATCCCAGTACAGCGTGAATGGCGGAGGTGTACGTTTCGTCATCGAGTTTACTGGAGTGAAGGAGAGTGCCGTCAATGTCGAAGATGACTGCGCGCATGGATAAAGCCTCCTAACGTCTCAAATCAGCGGCAGCAAGTAGCCTTGAATCCAGCATAAAAGTTTCAGGTGTCCGCTGCAACCGAATGGTTATGCCGTGGCTAGGGCAAGCATTGTCTAACCTGCTCATGCCATTTCTGAAACCACTGTCTTGGTAGCTCAACGCTAGAAAAGCAAAGTGTCTGAAGTTGCTCCAGACTGTAAGTATTTGAGAGATATAAATCCCACTGTGCTGATACCTTTTCCGCAATATCTGCAAATACCTTGACTACATCTTGCACCTTGTGATCTGAATGTCCCATCCCTGCTTTTGTAGTAACAGTCGCTTTTGTTCAACTTTTTGGAGCAGCAGGGCGACTACAATCTCGGGCAAACAGGCTTCGAGCACGAGGCACTGGTTCTCTAGCTCGTGATGGCTATAGATCCCCGTGTAGTCAGGAATTTTAGCATTGTTACAGGTCGGGAAATAAAGCCCATCCTCCTTGCAGGGGTTGTCCTTTTACCTAAACTGAAGTGAGGTCTAATCCAGTTATGGATCAACTGCTGCACGTAATCGCTCGTTTTAACCCTGCCCGGGTCTTAGCATAATGGTTTTGCCGTCGTCGGTAGGCGCTACAGTGAGGTCGAATAGAACTATTCAGCGCTTCACAATGATTGGCATGAACCTCACTGGCTGAACTGACCGCTGTAAAAGGATGATCGGGGTAAAGCCATTGACGCCGAGGTCTGCCCTGAGAGCCTTTGATTTTGATGGCAACTTCCAACCCTTCGCGCCACACTTTGAGATGTCCATACCTAATTGGAAGACCAGTGCCGGGCAGGGTCAAAAATTAATGCAATGCACAGAGTGAGCGTTGCTCAGGAGCAGCTAGTGAAAAGGACATTGCTTCGGCTGTGAGTCACCAAGAGCAGACGGAATGGAGGAGGGGTGATCGCTGCTGCCTCATTTCCAAGGTGCAGGCTGTGGAAAAAAGTTGGGTTTGAGGCAAACATCTTGCATCTCTTGGTGAAACACCTGCATTGTAGACGCAGACATTGGCGGCACGATCCTTCCCCAATCTGCAGGCACGATGCGTCCAGCCTCGGCTTCTCGCTGCCAGTGCTGCATGAACTGAGCAGACGCGGTGTGGTGATCGACGATTTTGACCCCACAGGCGGTAAACGAATGCAAAACGGCTCGATTCAGTTCAACAAGTGCCTGGTCTTTCCACAGCGATAGTTTTGAGCGGGTATTTAATCCCATTCGTTCGGCAATCACAGGTAATAAGTTGTATCGCTGCTCATCTCCAAAGTTTCGGGTACCAATTTCAGTACTCATATACCACCCGTTAAAGGGGGCGCAGGAATAGGAGATACCGCCAATCTCTAATTGCCAGTTTGCCAGGGCGGGAAGCGCATGCCATTTGAGTTCGAGTTCTGTAAACCACTTATAGTCAGGATGTGTAATTGGGACTTCCATCACCGCTGCTTTTGGGAGTTCAAACCACTGAGGCTTCCGTCTTGGCATCTGAATGACCAACGGTAAGACATCAAATGGAGTTCCCTGTCCTTTCCAACCAAAGTGTTGACACAGTTCAGTGAATTCTGCTTGCTCAGGGTCACCAATGATTGAGCCATCTGGTTGATGATATCCCGCATAGCGAATTAGTTGTGAATTCCAAATACGAATCCCAGGTTGCCCCGGTGCAACGGGTGCAAAAATGCTAATGGTGGAACGAATGTTGCCGCCATTGGTTGCCTGATAAAGATGATCGACGATCGCCTCAAAGATTTCCTCTGCGGTGGTGAGATGGCGCAGATCTCGCACGTTAAACGTTTCCCAAAAGATCCGTCCAATGCAACCTGTGCTATTGCGCCAAGCCACTTTTGCCCCGTAAACTAGCTCCTCCTCGGCCTGCCAGTAAGTGTGCGATCGCCGATACTCACGATAAATTTCTGCAAGTCGCTCCTGCAACTGCGACTCTGGTAGCGACTGCTCTTGATACAACAACGGGAGATAGTCGATCGCCTCTAGCAACAGTGTTGGCAATGACTCTGCCTTTGCAACTTGTTCGCAAGTTTGATTATTGTTGAGTTTCATGATGCATAATTTTATCTCTTGAATTCCAACAGACTGAGTTATGTTTTGTGCCAGCGTTAAAGGGTATAAGCAACACCGCGATAAATCAGTTGCGGGCTGACTGTAGTTCCTGGAAGGGAAGTAATTTGAGGCGATTGGTTAGTCATAGAGGGCTGGCTGCCAATCCCATGAGGCATGAGTTGGTACTGATTACTCTGATATGGATTACCCCGATAGGTGAGTGTGGCTGGAGTAACGCTCATCGGTTGAGAGGGAACAACCTGAGCGATTTCGTAGCCAACACCGCGATAGCGAAGTTTCATGAGTTGGTCTCCTTCAAACAACGATGAGAACTGCTATGTCTCTACCCTAAAAAATTGATTCGTTATTTTCTTCTGAAGAACGTCTTGAATCGCGCCTCAACGAATTGAGGATGCTGCTCAGACTTTCGTTGAAGCGTAAGTAGATATCTCTATCACTTTCGACCTACCTCAGATGAGTGATTCACAACGAAAGTGAGATGGTGTAGGGCAGGAACTAGAGTATTAATAAAGAAATATTTTCGCTGAAGTCGTACCATGATTGCCCTCCAACGATCGCTCAAACCCCAACTCAACCCTTTCCGGTTTCTGCTCTATGCGGAATGGGTGATGATTGCTACCTGTTTCTCTTTTGCCATCATGGAATCTTTTGGGGAGAATCAAGTCCCTGTTCAACATGTTCTCGTCCTTGCAGTTCTAAGCGTGATGGCAGCAATTTTGCCCAGTGGCAAACTGACCTACAAACTCCTCTACGTGGGTATCGAAATTGGCTTGATTTTCTATGGAGCCACGCTGGGTTACTTACATGTGTTACCAACCCTGTATCTGATTGTTCTGATTCAAAGTTGTTTTCTATTTAAGCCACCCATGCGATGGATAGTGGCGGGATTGAGTTTTTTGCTGTTTCTCGTGCATCAGGTACGGTATGTCCAAAACATTACCTTACTGGTGGAGCCAAGCGATCGCCATCTGTTCTGGATGCATCTGATTGCAGAAACATTAATGTTTGGGTTGGGTTTGTTCTTTGTATTGAAGTTAGTCAGCACTTTACTCTCAGAGCGAAAGGCCAAGGAAGCGTTGGCGGCAGCGCATGAACAGTTGAGACAATATGCGTTGCAAATTGAAGAGTTGGCAGCGGTACAGGAACGAAACCATATTGCCCGCGAAATTCATGACTCTCTGGGACATACACTGACGGCACAAAACATTCAATTACAAACTGCTGCCAAACTCTGGCAGCGCGATCCAGATCAGGCCCATACATTTTTGCAACAGGCACAGCAGTTGGCAGCCACAGCAATGCAGGAGGTCAGACGATCGGTGAGAGCATTGCGTGAGGATTCAGAAGAACCCCCCTTGGAGGAGGCGATCGCTCACTTAGCAAAAGATTTTCAACAGGGTACGGGTGTTGAGATCTCAACCTCAATCAAGGGGCAAACCATCATCTGCCCCAGAATGAGCAAGACGCTGCATCGGATTGTGCAGGAAGCGTTAACCAACATTAGAAAACATGCCCAAGCGACCCAAGTCAACATTCAACTGAGTACCACTGCAATCGATGTGAATTTAGTGATTGAAGATAATGGTCAGGGATTTGATCCAAACCAACAAAGCAATGGATTTGGATTGCAGGGAATGCGAGAACGAGTCGCCGCCATTAGCGGTACTCTGCAATTGGAAACAAAACCGGAAGGCGGATGTCGCATTATCGTCAAACTTCCTTTGCAGAATCATCCTGAACGGCACGAGCGGCATCCCGGTGAGAGACTAGAAATTTCACCCTAAGGGGTTAAGCTTGCGATCGCAGATAGCGACAAACTAGACCGGAAGGGATTTTCTGAATAAAGGATAAAGAGTTTGAATGGGCTATTGTGACAGGCGCTGGAACGCTGGGAGGGCACAGTGAGCGGAGCACAGATTGAATCAGGCGCAGCAACCCCTACTTCCCCGATTCGTCTACTACTAGTGGACGATCAGCCCCTGATCATCCAGGGCTTAAAGACCCTGCTGGAGTTGGAATCTGACTTGTGCGTGGTTGCGACTGCTAGCAATGGCGAAGTCGCGGTCCAGCAGGTTGCCGCTTTGCAGCCTGACCTGGTTTTGATGGATGTGCGAATGCCTGTAATGGATGGGCGGGCGGCAACACGAGCCATCTGTCAGCAGTTTCCAGAGACAAAAGTTCTGGTGCTGAGTACGTTTGATGATGATGAGTATATCTCTGACTCCATTCGAGCAGGTGCTAAAGGTTACTTACTCAAAGATATGCCATCAGATGAGTTAGTACAGGCCATTCGGCTTGCCCATCGGGGCTACACTCAGATGGCACCAGGGTTAATAGAAAAAGTGATGGCAAGCCGATCCGCAGCCGAGGTGCCAGAATCAAGCTCCCCCGATTTAGAATTACTGACCCCACGAGAACAAGATGTACTGCGATTGATTGGAGATGGTTCGACGAATCGAGAAATTGCTGAACAACTCTTTATTGCTGAAGGCACTGTGAAAACCCATGTCACTCACTTATTTGATCGCCTAAACCTGCGCAATCGTGCCCAGCTTGCAATCTACGCTAACTCCGTTTATCGAAACTCCCAAATGAGTTGAAATGATCGCAGTTGCCACCTATCAACTGTAGGTACCTCACAAATTCCTGAAGTAGTTTCATGACCTTTTGAGCCCTTGGGGCAGACACAAGCAGGTGGTCATAATATTAAGCAGAAATAGGGTTCACGCTGATACCATGCTCAGCTAATTTACGGGTTCTACCACCTTTCAATGCTGATTTCCCATAGAATTTAGATTATTCAAACTCCTTAGACGAATAGATTGCGCCATGCCAACGTATCGATCTAGAACCTCCACACAGGGACGCAATATGGCCGGTGCCCGCGCGCTTTGGCGTGCCACTGGGATGCAGAGCGAGGATTTCGAGAAGCCCATTATTGCCGTCGCGAACTCCTTTACCCAATTTGTGCCAGGGCATGTGCACCTGAAGGATCTCGGTCAGCTGGTGTGCCGTGAAATTGAAGCGGCGGGTGGAGTTGCCAAAGAATTCAACACGATCGCTGTAGATGATGGCATCGCCATGGGGCATGACGGCATGCTCTACAGCTTGCCCTCTCGCGAGATCATCGCTGATTCGGTCGAGTACATGGTTAATGCCCATTGTGCGGATGCTCTGGTCTGCATTTCCAACTGCGACAAGATCACTCCTGGCATGTTGATGGCTGCCCTGCGCCTTAATATTCCGGCGGTGTTCGTCTCTGGTGGCCCTATGGAAGCGGGAAAGACCAAGCTCGCGGAGCACAAGCTGGACTTGGTGGATGCGATGGTGGCCGCTGCAAACGACAAGCTCAGCGACGAGGTGGTTGAGGAGTATGAGCGTTCCGCCTGCCCGACCTGTGGCTCTTGCTCTGGGATGTTCACCGCCAACTCCATGAATTGCCTCACCGAGGCGATCGGCCTTTCCTTACCCGGAAACGGCACCGTGCTGGCGACCCATTTCGACCGCAAAGATCTATTCCTCAACGCGGCACGAACGATTGTCAGCATTACTCGCCGCTACTACGAGCAGGATGATGACTCGGTACTACCGCGTGCGATCGCTAGCTTCCAGGCGTTTGAAAATGCCATGATGCTAGATATTGCCATGGGTGGTTCCACCAACACCATTCTGCACTTGCTGGCGGCTGCCCAGGAAGCGGGGGTCAACTTCACCCTGACCGACATCGATCGCCTCTCGCGTCAGGTTCCTCAACTTTGCAAGGTCGCACCAAACACCCAAAACTATCATGTAGAGGATGTTCATCGGGCGGGCGGTATCCCTGGGATTCTCGGCGAACTGGATCGCGCAGGTCTGCTTCACACAGACGTGCCAACCGTTCACAGTCAAACGCTGAAAGAAGCGCTCGATCGCTGGGATGTGATGCGGACGGATGACGAAGCGGTTCATACCTTCTTCAAGGCGGGTCCGGCAGGAATTCCGACTCAGCAAGCATTCAGTCAATCGACTCGCTGGCCCTCCCTAGACCTAGATCGGGAGAACGGCTGTATCCGCAGCAGCGACCATGCCTACAGCAGCGAGGGGGGCCTAGGGGTGCTCTACGGTAACCTGGCGGAGCGCGGTTGTATTGTGAAGACGGCAGGGGTAGACGAAAGTATTCTGGTGTTTGAGGGCAAGGCGCGCATTTACGAAAGCCAGGATGCTGCTGTCAAAGGAATTCTCAACGATGAAGTGGCACTTGGGGATGTGGTGATCATCCGCTATGAAGGTCCGCGCGGGGGGCCTGGAATGCAGGAAATGCTCTATCCCACGAGTTACCTGAAATCCAAAGGGCTGGGCAAGGTGTGTGCCTTATTGACCGACGGTCGCTTCTCCGGGGGGACTTCAGGCCTCTCGATCGGTCATGTCTCCCCGGAGGCGGCAGCAGGCGGCAACATTGCTCTGGTACAAGAGGGCGATCGCATTCGGATTAACATTCCCAATCGTAGTATCAATGTGGAGCTATCGACGGAGGAATTAGCCAACCGTCGGGCGGCAATGGAAGCGAAGGGCAAGGATGCCTGGAAGCCTGCACAGCCTAGGCAGCGTCGGGTAACAGCGGCACTCAAAGCTTATGCCCTGCTAGCCACTAGCGCGGATCAAGGTGCGGTCCGAAACCTGGAGTTACTCGAGTAGCAAAACATCGGGCTATGGTAAATTGCATCATTTTCGCTTCATAGAAACCGATCGCACGCCCTTCTATCTCAGCAATCAGTTGTTCTCGCCAATCAGGGGTGCGATCGAGTTTCTTTGATTAGTTGATTGCGCTGGGTTCCATGTACATCAGTTCCCAAATGTGACCATCTAAATCTTGAAACCCATGTGCGTACATAAACCCGTGGTCCTGAGGTTCATTGTAGGTTGTGCCGCCTGCGGCGATCGCTTTACGAACTATTTCATCAACTTTTTCCCGGCTCTCAGTGGATAAGCACACCAGCACTTCAGTGCTTTTTGTGGCATCACAGATTGCCTTAGGAGTGAACATTTTGAACTTCTCATGCGTTAAGAGCATCACGGAAATATTTTCGGAGACAACCATGCACGTAGCAGTCTCATCGGTGAATTGAGGATTGAACTGGAAGCCGAGTTGTGTAAAAAACTCGATCGACTGCTTGAGGTTTTTGACGGGTAAATTGACGAAGATTTGAGTAGTCATGGTTTTTTTGGGTGTAATTTGTCGCAGTTGTATCGGTTCAAAGACGATTCAAGCCTCAAGCTATCTGGTCACAGTTGACCATCCACGGGGTACCGAATTGATCAATTAACATGCCAAAACGGACAGACCAGAAGGTTTGAGCGATCGCCATCTTCACCTTGCCGTTTTCTGCCAAAGCGTGAAAGATCTGCTCTGCTTCCGCTGGTTCGGCAACGCTAATTTGGACCGAGAAGCCTTGAGGAGTTTCAAAATATCCCGGTGGACTATCAGATCCCATCAGGAGACGCTCTCCTAAATCAAGACAAGCGTGCATGATCTTGTCATGCCATTCAGCAGGTATATGCTCTGCTGACGGTGCCTCTTTGTGAGTCATCATCATCGTAATCTTGCCACCGAGACATTGCTCATAGAACTGGAATGCTGCTTCACAGTTGCCGTTGAACATGAGATAAGGATTGATTTTCATGGGGACTTCCTGGTTGCGTCTAATGGATTTGTTATGGGTTGAGGGTGAGACTCGGTGGTTAGAAAGTTTAGCTGTTAGGATTTGGACTAACGACAAAATGAGTTCGTTAGGGTTACAGGTTCCTGACTAACTGTTTCCTGACTGTTTGCCGATTGGCATTGAAATATGCTGATGAGTGACTAACCACCTATCCTCCAGCTTGCGGAGGCAAAACGTTGCACGGACCCAGTCCTCGAATGTCATGCCATTGGGTTGAATGCCCCCGCACTGAATAAAGCAATGCGCGAATGCTACGTCCTGACCCGCAGTAATTTTGAGATCGTGAATCTCAAATAGACCCGGGCCTTCAGTGGTGGGTTGCCACTCATCCCAGCTTTTGCGATAGGCATCGGCTCCTTCATACTTCAGCGGAGGCAGCACATCGAAGATCGTGACATCGGATGCATGGGAAGCCAGTACTTCATCATGGTTTCCCATGCGGGTTGCGGCTGCCCATTTTTCTAACAGTTCTCTGATTAGCGTTTCATGGGTCATTTCGGTGATGTCATTTGCCATAGATCCTCCGAATTGGTGTCTCGTGTGGTGGCTATTTGGTTTGCCACTCACAGGTAGAGCAGTCTCACAATGAGAGTACGGTCACTGATGCTCCGGTAAACCTGCAACTTCAAGCACCGGACGAATCTCGACCGTGCCGACTCGTGCTCCTGGAATCTGAGCCGCGATCGCGATCGCCTCATCGAGGTTCTGAGCATCAATCAAGAAAAACCCGCCGAGCTGTTCGCGCGTTTCAGCAAACGGGCCGTCAGTCACGAGACTTTTACCATTGCGAACCTGCACACTCGTTGCTGTTGCGATCGAGTGGAGCGGGGCAGTAGATAGAAACTGTCCCTTGGCATGGAGGGCTTGAGCAAGCTGTGCGGATTCTACATAACAGCGTTCTCGTTCAGTTTCACTCAAAACATCTTCTGCCATGTAAATCAACAGGATGTATTTCATGGGTCGGACTCCTCAATTATCCTTTGTGAATCAGGCGATCAACGTGGGAAAGTGCTATTTATCTGTCAGATAATAGTTCCGTTCTGCGTAGACTATTTCTGGTTGTAGGCTTGTTGCAAGCGAGCAACATCAATCTTACTCATTGTGAACATGGCTTGCATTACGCGCGCTACCTTGTCGGCATCCTCGTCCTTAAGCATTTCGATCAGTGTTCGCGGCACGATTTGCCAAGACAGTCCGAATTTGTCTTTCAACCAGCCACATTGACTTTCACTTCCCCCGGCGGACAACTTGCTCCACAGTGTGTCAACTTCTTCCTGTGTTTCGCAGTCCACACTCAGGGAAATAGCTTCAGTAAATGAAAATTCTGGTCCGCCATTTAGTGCTTGAAACTGCTGTCCTTCAATTTCAAATAGCAGGAGCATAACTTGTCCTTTATGTTCGGGCATTGCATCGCCGTAGTGCAAAGTCTCCAAGATCTTGCTGTTCTTGAAAATGCTCAGATAGTAATTGACAGCTTCTTCAGCATTAAAGTTAAACCAAAGGCAGGGTGTGATTTTTTGTGTCGTTGTCATGATCATTTCCTTTCAATATGATTGCCGAAAATACTATTGGGGTTTGTAGGTGTTAACCACAACACCGCCTGTGTAAGCAGTAGAGTCCATCAGCTTCAGAGGCGTGCGCCCCGTAAACACCCGCATTCCGTTTCCGATCGCAACAGGGTGAACAAAGAGATTCAATTCGTCAATCAACCTGTTTTCAAGGAGTGAGGAGACGAAGATTGCGCCGCCATATACAAGGATATCCTTGCCCGATTGATGCTTGAGATGGTTGATCGCTTCAACGATGGGACCCTTTTCCACCCGGACATTCTGCCCATCGACCCGCTCAACGGTCTTGCTGAACACTACCTTGGGAGTGCTTACCATTTTCTGTGCGAACGAGTACTCGGGGTTATCTGGTTGGGTAATGACCTGCTCCCAGTACTTGATAAAACCTTCGGTCATTTTCCTGCCGAGCAAAATGGTGTCGCTCGTGTCAGTCAGATGGTTGATAAAAGCATGAAGTCTTTCATCCGGGATCGGGGTCATCCAGTCCTGCATCCAGTCCAACTGACCCTCGGGGCCTGCAACAAAGCCGTCAACGGTCATTTGCATTTGCAGTTTGAGTTTTCTCATAATTCCTCCAGCGTTGATCTACGTTGTTCGATATCGATCGCCTCTTTTGTGTCTCTCTGTCAGTGAGTCGAACGGCGATCGCTCAAATCGACACTTCACCAAAAAAATTTTCATTCGGTACGATCGAGCTTTGCCTCCTTTGTAAGTCAGTCGAACGGGAATTGCTCAAATCGACACTTCACCAAAAAGTTTTTTGTCTTTTTAGCTCAGCTATGGCTCCAACCACAAAATCGGATGTTACTCAGGCGATCGCCTCTGTTTATCGGGC
>JAHHIL010000082.1 GCA_019358975.1 Trichocoleus desertorum ATA4-8-CV12 | reverse complement strand
TCCGGTCATCCAGCCGCCAATTGCCAAGAAGGCGCAGGGGAACAGGAGAATCCCGGACCAGCCGACGAAGACGAAGCGATCGCGTTTGAGCCAGTCGTCGAGGGCGTCGAACCACCCCCGCTCTGCCTGCGCGCGTCCCATTGCTATGGTCATTTCAAATCCTCTTACTATTGCAGCAAAAAGTTTTTTGCCTCAGTGACACTCTTCTCATTATCCAAGGTTAGAGAAGTTTCTACCTGGCATTGAGCAAGTTGCGAGTTTGCAGTTTAACGTCGGCCAATATGCTGGCTGAGGTTGAGCCTTAGCCATATTAGTTCTCGCTTACCCTGTCTAGGCAACCGACATACGATCCTGAGATAGGAGTTAACGTTTCTATATGATAGAAAATATCAGGATTTTTACAATCTGACACGTACTCTCTCAGCAATCTTTGGCTCTTAGACCGCTTAACTCATACTATAGGGTGGTGGGATTAGATAATTCCAGTGTGGAGTTCCACTTTTTTAATTTTTGCGAATTTATATTGAGCGAGTCGCATGACTGCACAAGCTGCTTCCAAAGGTAATCTCGTCCTACGTCAACCGATTCTAGGATCTCGTCGTTTCAGTAATTACTGGTGGGCCACCGTTGTCTCGATTGGTGGCACTGGATTTGCTTTGTCTGGTCTCTCTAGTTATCTCAAAGTCAATCTCCTGCCCGTGTCCGATCCCACACAGCTCGTTTTTGTTCCTCAAGGATTGGCCATGAGTTTCTATGGAGTGGCAGCTTTGCTACTCGCATCCTACCTGTGGCTCGTCATCATTGCGGATGTAGGGGCAGGTTATAACGAATTCAATCGAGACACAGGTACCGTGAAAATCTTTCGTTGGGGCTTCCCCGGAAAGAACCGCCGCATTGAGATTAACTGTCCCATCTCGGATGTCCAATCGGTGCGAGTTGATCTCAGAGAAGGACTCAACCCCCGTCGTGCTCTTTTTCTAAAGCTCAAGGGCCGTAATGACATCCCGCTGACACGGGTGGGTGAACCTTTGCCATTAGCTGAGCTTGAGAATCAAGGCGCTGAGTTGGCTCGCTTCTTGAATGTGCCCTTAGAAGGGCTGTAGTGATTTGCTTCGGCTTTCATCGCAACCATCCCTGCTCTTGATTAAGATTTGGTATTCCATCAGACATTTGGAGGGGTTGCCACCTCTGTTGAGAGAAGGGATCGTCGCATGAGATGATAAGTGGCTCCGGTTGAGTAGGTAATTGAACATGCAGATGCGGCGTTGGTTAGTGTCACTTTTAGTGATTAGTGCTTTGGTAACAGGAGGATGTTCACCCCAAGAAACATCCCCCTCACCCTCTGACGGTTCATCTGCTGAAACTACTCCTACGGCAACGACGACCCCAGTTGCCAGCCCTCAGCCTGCTAACCTCCCTCGTTTAGAGGGCAAAGCGACAGTAGAACTGATCGTCAAAGGCAAGCCGATCACGATGGAAGTAGATGGGACTAATGCTCCCATTACTGCTGGAAACTTTGTTGACTTGGTGCAGCAAGGGGTTTACGACGGTCTAGTCTTTCATCGAGTTATCCGAGAACCACAACCCTTTGTTGCTCAAGCAGGTGACCCGCAAAGTAAAGACCCTAATTTTCCTTTAGAACAGCTAGGGACAGGGGGCTTTGTAGACCCTGCGACAGGCCAACCTCGCAATATTCCTTTAGAGATTAAGCCTGAGGGAAGTGCTTCCCCGGTTTATGGCAAAACCCTCGATACTGCTGGCATTGCTGCTCCACCTCAGCTCAAGCACACCCGTGGGGCTGTGGCGATGGCTAGGGCGTCTATTCCCGACTCTGCTTCTTCCCAGTTCTATATCGCTTTGGCAGATCAGCAATTCTTGGATCGCGATTACGCCGTTTTTGGTTATGTGACTCAGGGCATGGATGTGGTGGATAAGATCCAGCAAGGCGATCGCATTGAGTCTGCCAAAGTCATTAAAGGCGCTGAAAACTTGAAGCAGGGTGGCGCAGCATCAACTCCTAGCCCCTCCCCTTCTCCCCAATAAATCGCTTTTGGTGAGCTAGGTAGCAGGCACAGTGGATGTAGTGGTGACAGGTATGGGCTTGGTGTCTGCGTTGGGTGACACCTTGCAGGCGAGTTGGCAGCAACTCCTGGCAAACCAATCAAGGATTTTGCTACGACAGCCCTTTCCAGAATTAGAACCACGTCCTCTGGCTATGTTGGGCAAGCACCCAGTGGTGCTTAATGACTTAACTCAGCAGGTAGTGGCCGCAGCTTTGCAAGATGCAGGTCTAGCGCCGCCTTTGAGGGAATCTGGGGTCGTGATTGGGTCAAGTCGCAGTTATCAAAGCCAATGGGAGCTACAAGCGCGGCACCGCCTACTGGCGCAGCCCTTACCGAGCGATCCGATCGCTCTCCCTTGGCTGGAAACGTTACCGGGTCAGGTGGCGATCGCGGCAGCTCGGCAAATTGGTAGCTCTGGGCCTGTACTCGCCCCAATGGCGGCTTGTGCAACTGGGATATGGGCGATCGCGCAGGGATTTGAGTTAATACGAGCTGGGCAATGTCAGCGAGTGATTGCGGGAGCTGTGGAGTCTCCAATTACGCCCCTGACGCTGGCTGGTTTTCAACAAATGGGAGCTTTGGCCGCAACAGGGGCTTATCCTTTCGATCGCCGTCGGGAAGGCTTGGTGTTAGGGGAGGGGGCCGCTGTCTTGGTGCTGGAGTCGGCGGAGTTAGCACAACAGCGATCGGCTCTGGTTTATGGCCGCATTTTAGGTTTTGGCTTAACGGCTGACGGCTACCATATGAGTGCCCCTGACCCAAGCAGCCGAGCTGCGATCGTGGCGGTTCAGCAATGCCTCGATCGCAGCCACTTAAGGCCCGAAGCGATTGACTATATCCATGCTCACGGTACAGCTACCCAGCTCAACGATCGCCATGAAGCTAGCTTGATTCAGCAGTTATTTCCCTTAGGCGTCCCAGTGAGTTCCACCAAAGGAGCTACAGGCCATACGCTAGGAGTTTCGGGAGCTTTAGGGGCTGCATTTTGTCTCATGGCTCTCCGACATCAAGTTTTGCCGCCTTGCGTTGGGCTACAAGAACCAGAATTTGATTTGGGTTATGTAACAGAAGCGAGCGATCGCCCCCTCCAACACGCGCTGTGTTTTAGTTTTGGGTTTGGTGGTCAAAATGCGGTTGTTGCGTTTGGTCGGTAAATTTTACGGGTGATGTCAAATCGACCCATTTAGGTCTTACGAGAGTGATGCGTAAAGCCCCCGTGTTTCAACCGGGGGATATCAGCGAATAGCCGAATTTATTCGGCAGTGTCCTCCTTCGGGGGATTGGGTAGCCGATCAATCCAGTCCTCAACCAACTGTGTCATGGTTTTCTTTCTCACTTTTGCCACCTGCCGTAGTTTCTGAAGCCTTGTCTCTTCAACCCTGATATTGAGCGTCTCTTTCATTTGATGTCTATGCAATGCCTATACTAATAAGCTATCATAGAACTTATGAAGACACTGAAGTTCAAGCTCTATCAGCACAAGCGCAACCGCTATCTCAAGCGGACGATTAATGCTGCTGGAGTGATATACAACCACTGCATTGCTCTCCACAAACGCTACTACCGGATGTGGGGTAAGCATTTGAGTTGTGCCAAACTTCAATCTCATATTGCCAAGCTACGGAAGCGTAAAGCGTTCTGGCAGTGGGTTGGCTCTCAAGCGGTGCAGGATGTCTGCCAACGCATTGAGAAAGCATATCAACTGTTTTTTAAGCACCACAAACAAGGAGTTAGACCGCCCGGATTTAAGAAGGTCAAAAAGTATAAGTCATTCACCCTCAAGCAAGCGGGCTACAAGTTCTTGGGTGGCAATCGCGTCAAGATTGGAGAGCGGGTCTATCAATACTGGAACTCTAGGGAGATTGAGGGCAAAGTCAAGACTCTGACCATTAAGCGCACTCCTTTGGGTGATTTGTTCATGGTTGTGGTCGTAGACGCAGGCCAATACCCTGAACCAGAAGTCGCGCCGAGTCGTATCGCGGGCTTTGATTTTGGGTTGAAGTCGTTCCTCACTTGCTCTGAGGGCTTCAGTATTGAATCACCCCAGTTCTTCAAGCAGTCGCTAGCTGCCATTCAGAAGGCTAGCCGTCACCACTCCCGCAAACGCAAAGGCTCTCAGGGTCGTGAAAAAGCTCGGCTCAACTTGGCCCGCAGGCATGAGGATATCGCTAATCGTAGACGGGACTGGTTCTGGAAGTTGGCACACAAGCTGACTGAGCAATTTGATGTGCTGTACTTCGAGACACTAAACCTCAAGGGAATGCAGCGTCTTTGGGGACGAAAGGTGAGTGATCTAGGATTCCGCGAGTTCCTGCAAATTCTCGAATGGGTCGCCATCAAAAAGGGCAAGCACGTCGCCTATATCGACCGTTGGTTTCCCAGTTCTAAGACCTGCTCAAAGTGTGAACATGTTTTGGAATCGCTGGAACTCTCAACCAGACAGTGGCGTTGCCCTTCGTGTCAGTCGGTGAATGACCGCGATGACAACGCCGCAGTGAATATCAAACAGGTTGGGATCTCAACCTGGGGATTAGGGGATGTCAGTCAGGCTCAGCTTGCAATCTCTGTCTGAGTCTCGAATCCCCGTTCTTTAGAGCGGGGAGTAGATCAACGTTATGTGCATTGCCCCGCTCTAATCTTGAGTTCACTGCCATGACCCTAACCGAGCAAATTCTCGCTACTTTGCCTGGAGATGCCCTAGCAGGGCTACGTCGGGTTGATGATTTGTGGCACAAGTTACGCCACCAGCAGCTTCCCACCCCAACAGTTATTCAGCCTAGCCAGGAAGCCTTAGAGTCGGTGGATTGGGATGCCGTGATCTGCGGGGGGACTTTAGGGATTTTTATTGGCGCAGCTTTAGCCCAAAGAGGGTGGCGAGTGGCACTGGTAGAGCGAGGGGCGCTGCGGGGGCGTCAGCAAGAGTGGAATATTTCTCGTCAAGAACTACAAGTCTTTGTAGAACTCGGTTTACTCACCGAAACAGAACTAGAGCAGGCGATCGCGACCGAATACAATCCTGCCCGCATTAGCTTTTTAGGTGGCTCTGACCTCTGGGTGCGGGACATCCTCAATATTGGAGTTGATCCAGTTTTTTTACTCGATACGCTCAAGTCTCGTTTTCTGGCGAGCGGGGGCAAGCTGCTGGAACACACAGATTTTGAAGGCGCGATCGCCCATCCGAATGGAGTAACTGTCAAAGCGGGGCAAGACCTGAAGACAAGGTTGCTGATTGATGCAATGGGACATTTTTCGCCGATTGTGCAGCAAGCTCGGCAAGGCCAAACTCCAGATGGTATCTGTTTAGTGGTTGGCACTTGTGCCCAAGGTTTTCCTAACAATGAGGCGGGGGATTTGTTGGTTTCATTCACCCCGATCCAAAACCAGTGTCAATATTTTTGGGAAGCCTTTCCTGCCCGTGATGGCCGCACCACTTACCTTTTTACTTACCTAGATGCCCATCCCGATCGCTTCAGCTTAGAAACCTTGTTTGAGGAATATTTTCGCCTCCTACCTGAATACCAACAAGTTGATTTGTCTCAGCTGCAATTTCAGCGAGCTTTATTTGGCCTCTTTCCTTGTTACCAAAACAGCCCTCTCCAACCAGCTTGGCCTCACATTTTGCAGGTGGGAGATAGTAGTGGTGGTCAGTCACCGCTTAGCTTTGGTGGCTTTGGGGCAATGGTGCGCCACTTGGAGCGTCTCACGCATGGGATTCATCAAGCTCTAGAAAGCAACGCCCTCGATCGCAAAGCCTTAGCGCTGCTCCAGCCCTATCAACCCAATGTCTCAGTCACTTGGTTATTCCAAAAGGCCATGAGTGTGGGGGTGAACCAGCCAGTAGACCCGAATCAAATTAATCAATTGTTAGCAGATGTCTTTCAAGAAATGTCTCAACTAGGTGACCCTGTATTACGGCCTTTCTTGCAGGATGTTGTCCGGTTTTCTGCCCTCTCTCGCACCCTACTCAAAACATCTCTCGCCCATCCCAGCTTAGTTGCCAAAATTGTGCCTCAAGTGGGCTTCACCGCTCTCTTAGACTGGACTCGGCACTTCAGCGGCTTAGCCCTCTATAGCGCTTTATATCCCTTAGGCAACGCGATCGCCCCTTGGACCCAAACTTGGACTCCTACCCAGAAATATTATTTTCAACGCTGGCTACAAGCTTGGCAGTATGGCGCTGGAGGGGATTATGAAGCTTAGAAATTTGTGAAAAATTGCTACAACCTCAATCCAGTTAAGAAATTTTGCTGGGCTTTTCCGGTTAGGGAAGCGATCGTCAGGAAGACTTCATTAAATTGCTGCTGTTTTTAGGGGCTTATGACTACATTTATGGTCTAGTAGGCTACCAGCTGAGTTTGTTGTCTCGGAAGTATCGCTCTAGGTCGATCACGATTTGGCATAGGCTCACCCTAGGGTGATAGATGAGATCAGTAGCAAGATATTGGCACATTTTATTCAGACTACCCACACTGAAGGAAACGCTTCAGATTTCCCTTGTAGCGGATTTGCACAGACAACATGAAGAAAGTCCTTTTTATTTTGGGAGAGTTGAGTGATGATGACATCGACTGGATGATCGCCATCTCCGCTCAAGAACGGGTACCAGCAGGCACAATTTTGATTCAGGAAGGCCAATTGATTGATGCTTTATACATCGTCATTGACGGCACTTTGACAGTTTCCGTGGCAGCCTTGGGAGACCGAGAAGTCGCGCAGCTCTCTAGTGGCGAAGTGGTGGGTGAAATGTCTTTTGTGGATGAGCGTCCTCCTTCCGCCACGGTGGCAGCAGCCGTAGATTCCTTAGTGATGACTATTCCCAGAGAGGAACTAGTCACCAAGCTCCAACAGGATGTGGGGTTTGCCTCCCGGTTTTACCGAGCTTTGGCAATTTTTCTGTCAGACCGCTTACGAGGAACTGTTAGCCGATTGGTTTCTGGGAAAGAGCCATCTGCCGAAGAACGCACTGCCCAAGAGAATAGTATGGCCCCCAACATCCGAGATAATTTGGCTTTGGGAGGAACCCGGTTTGACTGGCTGATGAGACGCCTCAGAGGCATAGACGCTCAAACACTTGAGTAAAAGCGGTTCATTGCAGGTTACAAGCACCTGACCACTTCATGAAATAAGGCAAGAATTCATGACGGATCTTCTAGGGGCACGGCAATCTTTCTCCCGCGCGATCGCTCAACCTGATGAGCAGATCAATTTAGCAGAAGCAGCACTTTATATTGCCCAAGAAGAATATCCAGATTTGGATGTAGAAGCTTATTTCAAAGCCTTGGATACAATGGCTGCTGAGGTGGGAAAACGCCTACCAGCGGCACGTTATCCCCTACGGGTGATCCAAGCTATCAATCAATATCTCTACGACGATTTAGGCTTTGTGGGAAACACCGCCGACTACTACGACCCACGCAACAGTTTTTTGAATGATGTGATAGAGCGCCGTACAGGTATTCCGATTACGCTTTCCTTGGTCTACATGGAAGTGGCGAAACGAATTGACTTCCCCTTGGTAGGGGTGGGCATGCCAGGACATTTCTTGATTCGCCCCACCGTTGAGGAAATGGAAGTTTATGTCGATGCCTACCATCGCGGCGAGACTTTGTTTGCCGAAGATTGCCAAAATCGCCTCAATCAAATTTATGGTCGCTCAGTCGAGTTGCAACCTGCCTTTCTCCAGCCGATCGGTCCGCGTCAGTTTCTAGCCAGGATGCTGACCAACCTCAAAATGATTTATCTCAATCGCGACCAGGCCCAGAAGTCTTTAGCCGCGATCGAGCGAATTTTATTGCTGTTTCCCGATAGCCCTCTAGAACTGCGCGATCGCGGCATTTTGCACTACCATGTCGGTGCTGGACCTGAAGCTTACCGAGACTTAAAAACTTACCTTGCCAAGGTGCCGGATGCAGAAGATGCGGCAGCAATTCAGCAACTGCTCGATCGGATTGCTCAAGACCTTGAGGCAAGCTGAATTTGATAAGCACAACGGCGATCGCCTTGGATGATGTGCTCAACTCGCTCTACCGCTACCCCTGACCCTAAAAGAGTTCTAAACATCTCTAACTCAGAACCACACAACTTTTGGCACGTTTGGGCAGCTGCACAGATAGGGCAGTGATTCTCAATCAACAGCCAGCCTGCTTCAGCCTTTACCACCTCCGCCATGTAACCTTCTTGAGTGCGGAGCTGAGCCAGATGTTGCACTGGTTCAGCAATGCCAACCTGAGCGATCCACTCTTGCCAAGTTGGTTCTGCGATCGCCTGTGGTATAGTCTCTGGCAGTTTGGTTGCGTAGGCTTGCAATTGGCGACGAATGCGGTCGGCTAGAAGTTTTTCTAAACCTGCTGTGCCAAATAGGGCTTCGACCCCCAAGAGCAAATCAGTCATGAGGTCAGCATGGCTGTCGGGAAATAATTGCAGCGATCGCTCGGTGAGTTGCCACAGTTTGACTGGACGGCCCAATGGACGACGCTCTTCTTGATAAGTTACCCACTGCTCGGCTTGCAGCACCTGCAAATGTTGGCGTACTGCCATCGGAGAAACTTGCAACTGTTCGGCTAGGGTTGTGGCAGTTTGCGCCCCCTGAGTTTTGAGCAGATGTAAGATTTGATTTTTTGCTTTTTGTTTATCCTCGATTGGTTCTGAAGAAGTTGTCGAAGCACGTTTCATACACTCTGGATTAAGGCCAATGGGCATTGAAGCTTGATTTAGGAAAAAAAGTTAGATCTCAGTGGAGCTACGATGGTATTCGCCTCTAGAATGGGTAGATTGAGATAGCTCTAGATCAATCTACCAGGTTCAACCTCTATCTATGGGTATAAAAATTAACCGCTCCATCCTCTTTATTGTGGCTTGCAGCGCTGTTGGCGTCATTCTGGGAGGAACCGCAAGCTGGGCAGATAGTAGTCGATGTCTGCAATCTGAAACGCCGACTAATACATGCCTAACTCAAGATCCAGCGGTAAAGACAGTAGAAGGCATGAGCAGTGGTTTGCTGGCAGGGGCTGGTGCTGCTCTAGGTGCAACTTTCCATCTCAATCGCAAAGATTAAGCTCAATTACCTTGAATAGCATCCTTGCGGATTAGTTTGGGTAGGAGCGGACTCTTACCTAAACTAACCAAAACATCAAACTGCCAGCAGTCCCCTATTCTAGTCAGTCCAAGTGAAGCACTGCCTCACTAGGTTTCCCCTTTGCTAAAAAAACCTATCAAAACTGATAGTGGTATGTCTGTTTAGCAGAAGCTTTACCCAAGGTTACCCAGAAGCTTAGGGGTACCGCATGGCCTTGAGCGTCCACCTTGACTGCCACCACAATCGGTTGCGAAGCTCGGTTAGCCTGAGCTGCATTGATATTTTGGTTAATCTCATCTCGCTGATCTTCAGGAATGTAATAGCGTTCTAAGCCGTACTGAACCGTGTTATTGCTGATTTGGCCTCGGAGGCTGACCTGATTCTCGGCTAAATTAGCGGGGCGATCGCGGCTAATGCGAATGGCTTGCCAATGCTGTGGTGGTTTAGCATCAGCGGTCTTAGGAGCTTGCAGCACTAGATAAAAAGATCCGCTGGCTACATCCGGATTCATCCTCGCTTGTTTCTCAAACTCGGCCCAGCCCGGAAGCCGCTGCAAGGTACTCATTTGCGAAATGTCATAGTTGAGTGTGACTGAGTAGCCGCGTAAGAGATCGTAAGGGTCCACGGGAACTGTTTTTAGAATGACGGTTCGGCCCGTGATTTGGGTGTACAGGGCTTGAGATGGAATCGCCAGAATTAAAGCGGCTTGGCACACCAAAGGCAGCCAAAACCTCCAGATCGGTAAAGTTCTAGAAGCAGATAGAGTGGTCATGAATTTTCTCCCTCAGTTGGGGTGGGAGTGGCTGAGAGCAGGGGCTGGACGCTGAGGGTACGAACGTAGCGCTCGAACCAAAGCCCAATGGCAATGATACCGATGCCACACAAGAAGAGAACCAAAGACTTAAACACTAAGCCTGTACTGTACTCAAATAGCCGACTCAAAATTTGTAGGCTCAATAAAGTCATGCCAAGCCAAAATATCCGGCGTTGACCAGAGGCAATCCCCTCTCGAATTAGCCCACCCCCTAGGAGAAATAACAGTATATTCACGATTAGGGTGGCGATCGCTGGCATAAATTCCCCCCCTAGGGACAAAAACGGTAGCACAGCGAGGATGGCAATAAAACTGGCCATTACTGGTGTAGAAAGCTCTACAGGACGGTGCGGAGAACGGCTCCTAGCTTGGCGAGCTAAGTATAACCATTCCAGCAGGGCGACTCCTAAGAGCACCGTTACGTTCACCCACAGCGCATTGAATGTCGCTGGGTTTGTGGTGGTGGGGTAGTAAGTAGCTTGTCCATCCCAAAACCAGTGGAATGAGAGCCAGTACAGCAGCACACTCAAAAAGAGCAGTGCTAAGCTACGTGCGAGAAATTGAAAGGGGCGGCGCACCTCTAAGCTGAGGGGTCGATGTTGGCCTCGTTCGGCCCAAAAGGTATCATCGTAGGCCCAGAGCAAAGCGGGAGGTAGGGCAAAGGCGATCGCTAGCGCCCAATTTGTGCCAATTAGCATTCGGCCATAACCAAAAGCTCCAGAGCTTAAGTTGCCTTCAAAAGCTGAGATCAAAGCGATCGCGCCTAGAACAAAAATGACGCGAGAGCGGCACCAATAAGCGAGCGGAACGGTGAGCAGACCAATACAGAGAGGCATGTATTGCAATAACCAGCTTAGCCAAATGCTACCTAGTTCCAGCGTTCTCCAATTAAAGAACGCTTGCCAGTATCCCAGCCCTAGCAGCAGGATAGCTACAACCCCCAAGGAAGTGAGACGTAAGCTATAAGCCATCGCTATAACGCCCAACCCCCACACCAAATAGAGTTCATAGCTGGGGCCGTTTACCTGAAACATCTGAGCCATCAGCGCCAAGTTTGCGCCTAAGACTAGAGCGCCGAGTAGCAGTAGACCTTGGCCTAGCCTTTGCTGCCAGCGCTCTGCACCCGAATCGTAACGCTGCCGCCAGAGGTAAAATCCAGTCGTATTGACCCCCACGAATAAACTAAGCAACAGGGTCATCCTGACGGATCGGGGCCACTCTTGCCAGTTGGCTGCCACAAAGGTAATGGCGGCTAAACCAACTAGAATGCTACCAAGACCAATCAAAACAAGCGTAAAGCGGTTACGAGCCGCCGTTTCTAAGGTGTTGAACTGATAGCGCTCGGCGAGTTGTTGGTACTGAATTGCATCAATTAAACCATCCCTACGCCAGTGTTCCGCTTCCTGACGTAGCTGATATCGAAATTTGTCTGAAGGCATAAAAACCTCCTGCTCAAGCTGACTGATTCAGCCATAAGCAGTTGAGTAAGAGAAGGATGAAAGCACTAAGAACTGACGAGCGATTTTACCGGAATGACCGCAGTCTTAAGCTTATTTTTACTGTGCCATCGGTCGCTCAAACAGCAGGCTCTGCTAGGCCAGATTCTAGACCTCCACAACACAGGAGCCAAAGCTGAGAAAATTTATCTTACGAATTTTTTTTGTTGGACGGCGAGGTAGGTCGATTTGAGGCAGAAGTGTTTGGGGTTTGAGGTCGAGGAGCAGGCGTTTCGGAGTGTAACTGCTGCCGACCATTTCGAATAATGCGTACCATTTCGCTCAGTTGATGTTCCATATCACCCAAGACGCGATCGGCGTAGGCATCTGCGCCTTCTTGGATATCCTCACATTCCGCGATCGCCATTCGTCGCATTTCGTCTAGATCTTGCTGCGCTTGACGACGCATCCGGTCGATTTCAGCCATTGTTTGTTCTTGCATGGCTTCGCATTCTTGCTGAACGTGCTGGCGGATTTGTCGTGCTTCCATCTCTGCTTGTCGAACAATGCCCAATTCATCTAGAATCTGAGCTGCTCGCCGTTCTGCTACCTCAACAAGTTCCTGGGCATACTGCTCGGTTTCCAGCAAAATGTCATCTTTGTGCCGCAGCAGTTCTTCCGCATCTCGGAAAGCAGTCGGTAAGTTGATCCGCACCAAATCCAGTTGGTCGAGCAACTGCTCTTCATCAACAAGTGTGCGACGGCTGAGCGGAATGCGAGGGCTGTCTAGAATCATTTCTTCTAGCCGATTCAGCTCTCGTTGAATATCCACACTTCCCGTCCTTGCAGCATCTCCGTAGGAAGCTACGCTTTGGGATGATCCAGTGTGGAGATTGGATCCATCACGGTCGGGGCTGCTACTGGATGAGTCTTGGCGTAACATCGGCTGTAAATATCTAGAGCAACATGTTTAGGAACGAGATGATCGACAGGACCACCAAATTTGGCAATCTCTTTCACCAGACTACTACTTAGGAAACTGTATTCGTTGGAAGTTGCGAGAAAAACTGTTTCAATCTGGTCAGAGAGAGTTTTGTTTGTGTGGGCCATCTGGAGTTCTTTTTCAAAGTCGGAAAGCACTCTGAGACCCCTTAGTAGCACTTTAGCCTGTCGGAGATGGGCATAAGTCACGGCTAGCCCATCAAAGCTATCCACCCCGACCCCAGGAATATGGCTAGTCGCCAGTCGAATTTGCTCAATCCGCTCCTCTACGGTGAACATGGGCATTTTATTGGGATTGCGCAATACTGCCACAATGACCGTGTCAAAAAGCCTAACCCCTCGCTGAATAATGTCGAGGTGGCCAAAGGTGATGGGATCGAAACTACCGGGGTAGATGGCAATCACAGCAGATGGTAAGAACGGGGCTTGGCAATCTGGAGTGGGGCAATCAAAGCAACAAAGCTTATTTCGCCAAGACTAGAAAATTCACTGGATTCAGTAATAGTAAAGCTTTTTTAGTCTCGTCTGTTGTATTGCTGTGAATAGTTCATTCTCCTGAACAGGAATTATTGATCCACTCCCACGGCTAAAGCGCGTGGGATTCGGGACTCAGGCAAAGATTGCAGGCTGAGCCTGACTGACATCTCCTAATCCCCAGGTTGAGATCCCAACCTGTTTGATATTCACAGCGGCGT
>JAHHIL010000081.1 GCA_019358975.1 Trichocoleus desertorum ATA4-8-CV12 | reverse complement strand
GCCTCAAAAGTGACTTGGAAGTTTACAACTCAGGATGCCAGGGTCAAATTGAAACATCTCTACCCCGTTTTTGAGATGGCAGAATAGTAAAGTCTATTGCCCTAATTTAGACCTGTCAGTCTACTAGAGTAGAGATAACGTAGCTCTCCACCCATCTCCTATGCCAACTCCAAAAGCGCTAGCCATTGTTCTGTCAGAGAAACAGCAACAGGTGTTGGAGCAAATTGGGCGACGCACCACAAACCCATATCGCCTAGTCCGTCGGGCTCAACTGATCTTGGCCGCGGCCCGTGGCATCAGCAATAGCCAAATTAGCCAGCAATGGGAGTTGGATCGCGCACAGGTGCGATTATGGCGACAACGATGGGTGGATGCGACATCGCGACTAGAAGATATCGAAACATCGGACGAGGTTGAACCAAAGCTATGGCCAGCGATTACTGAGCTGTTGAGCGACGCAGCTCGACCGGAAACTCCGGTCCACTTCAAGGTAGAACAAGTGGTGCAAATTGTGGCCTTAGCCTGTGAAGAGCCACAAGTGTCGCAGCGTCCCATCACTCAATGGACGCCCAAAGAGCTCGCCGACGAAGCAGTCAAACGTGGCATTGTGGAGCAGGTGTCGCCTCGAAGTGCGGGGCGTTTCTTAAAACGAAGCCAGTCTCCAACTCCATCGCAGCCGCTACTGGCTCAACGCCAATCCGGAGAACCGAGTTGAGTTTGAACAGCAAGTGAAAGGGATTTGTCAACTCCATCTGAGGGCTCAAGAGTTGCAAGCCCAAGGAACCCATTTAATCAGCACCGATGAGATGACAGGGATTCAGGCCCTCGAACGAGCGAGGCCCACTCAAGCGATGAAGTTACTCCCTTCCCGCTGTAGGATCGAGGAAGGAGTAAGGAATCGTGATGAATCGAACTCAAGCCTTTCAAACTAAGCCTTTTGATGCGGACGAGTGGCAAAAACTTTACTACCGCAATCAGCAACAGTACATTCGCCAGCGATTGACCGCAATCAAACTGCTACACAAGGGGCAGAGTCGCGGCCAAGCCAGTGAACAAATTGGATGCCGCTATGACACCTTGACGACTTGGATCGACAAATATCTGGAGGGCGGATTGAGTAGCTTAGTTCGCCCACTTCAGCATCAAAAGCCGAGTCGGTTAAGCCCAGAGCAGCAACAGCAACTGAAGAAAATAGTACTGACGCAACGACCGAGCGACTACGGATACGATCGCAACCTGTGGACAGGGGCGATTCTATCAGAGGTGATAGAGCAACAGTTCGCGGTGAGATTGAAAGACTCCTGCATTTATGAACTCTTAGGCGAGTTAGGCTTGTCGTATCAGCGATCGCATCGGGACTACGCCAATGCGGACCCAAACGCGCAAAAAGAGTGGGTAGAAGTAGTAAAAAAAACTGCAATCGCCCCAACCTGGTAAGCGTAGCGTCTTCTTTGATGAGTTTGCCGTCACAGAGCGCCCCAGTTTGTTTTATGGATGGGCAGAACGCAACACCCGTCCAGAGGTGCCAAGCGACGAGCGAACACGGAACAAACTCAACGGACTCCTGTGTGTGGATACCCACAGTGGTCAAGAGTATTTCCGCCTTAGCTCCCAAGCTAAAACAGGAGATGTGTCCGAATACTTGGCGGAATTCTGCCTTGATTGTGTGGAACTAGGCTATGACTCGCTTTGGATCATTCTGGACAACAATCCCACGCACAAGCAAAAGATGCAGTCGCAACTTGCCGTTCACTTAGAGCAGATGGGACTGGGGCCATCGATTACAGTTGAGTTTCTCTACTTGCCGTCTGATTCGCCGAAATTCAACTTGCTCGAATACGTGATTCATCTGCTCCACTTACGTTTGCTGCATCATTTGCCGATTGGCACAACTTTGAGACAGATTGAGCAGAAACTCAATCAATTCCTGGACTCGAATCAGTTTCTGTCGCCAGAACAAGTGCAAAAAACGCTCAATTTCATCTTTTCGCTCGTTCCCTAATCTTTGGGCGGGAAGGGAGTAAGCTGCTAAGCTTAGGTCACATTAGATCACAAAGACATTTGAGTGCTTGTCAGAAGATAATTGTAGCTAATGAATCGTGTTGTATGGCTTGTAGGAGTGAGCATCCATCATGAATGAACCCCACTTTCATAATGAATTTACCCTGGCAGAAACTGCCGAACAGTTGGGCTACGAGGCTATGAAGCTAGGTCTCATTCCGAGCTTTGTGGTGCGTCACTTTCCTGACAGTAGGCAGTTCTACATTCCCAACGAAACGGAGTCGTCACCTCTCACCCCAGAGGAAGCATACCTGCGCCTGAAGAAGCTTGTAGAGCGATCGCGCTAGGATATAAAATCGGTCAAGGTGGCGATCGCCTATACCCGTGCTTTCTAGCCCAGGTTGATCCCAGGAGAGAACAACTCAGATGAAGAGCAAACAGATTGCAACGCTTCTCCGTAAAGCGCTGATTGAAGCAGGCAAAATGGAGAAATCTCTCTATGAGTATGAGTTAGAGGAACACATCGACTACTGGTATGAAGGACTGCAAGCGGATCAGGATGACTTTGTGTTTGCAGTCACGGAAAACTCAGGGCATGTGGCAATGGTACTGATCATGCCTGATAAAACGATATTTGTGAATGAAGCTGCCAGAACAAAATTGGCCCAATTCTGGCAAAGCAGCTACACCGCCAATATGCAGCGACTGATTCCGATGATGGCGGAGGAATTGGCAGATGATTCTATCTTCGTGAATGGGGTTAAGACGGTTCGCAAAGAACCCAAGCGAGTCTGGGGTAAGGCGAGATCTAAATAATGGCGCGATCGCAAGAACACGACCTCTCCTTAAGGACGATGAATCCTGCTGAGCGAATTATCACTATGAGAAGTAAGACTGGCAGCAATTGAGATTGTTGGTCTGAATTTTTCAGCGATCGCAGTTTCCTTACTATGATTCTTCTTCTCGACCTCGACGGCACCATCCGCGAACCCCTAGATGGACAGCTATATGTGCAGCACCCCCAAGATCAGCAGATCATTGCTGGGGCAGATATAGCAATCCAAAGTTATTCGCCGGATTTGATCATTGTGGGTATCACCAATCAAGGTGGTGTTGCGGCTGGGCACAAATCCATCAAGCAATGCATCCAAGAGCAGCAATATACCCTGCAACTAATTCCGCAACTGAAAGAAATCTACTTCTGTCCTGACTTTGAAGGCAGAAAGTGTTTCCGGGTAACTCGTCATAATGTCCACAACCACAGTCAAACCAAATGGTTCCGCCAGTACCGCAAACCTAATCCCGGTATGCTGAAGTTGGCAATGGTCAGGCATAATCAATTACCCGAAAACTGCTTGTATGTGGGGGATCGTCAGGAAGACGAACAAGTTGCCCAACGAGCAGGCATCGCTTTTCAATGGGCTTGGGTCTGGATAGCACGGCATCGAGCTGAGATGGCTTTGAAGATTTAGGAGTTGACGCATCATGACTTACTCAACAGGTGGCTTGGAAGACTACACGAGCCAAGGACAACAAGACGATTATTTTGCCGAAGATTTAGCGATCGCGAGTCATCCTCCCAAATCCAACCCTGTCCCTACCGACATTTGCAGCGCGATTCTGTTTCAAGCTTGCCCATAGAGCCACCGAGTAGAATGATCCTCCTGATCTAGTACGGTTTGTTCCCTCCACGCCTACCCACGGACTGGCTAGAGTAGATATCTAGTGTCAAGGACAAACCCAAGATGCTGACAGACCCCAATTTGGGCGATCTAACCTAGCTCTCTGAGCAGAGGTTTGAATAGGAATATTTTGAACGTGATAAAAAAAGGGCTTTTAGCAGTAATTCTGGCATTTTTGGGCTTTATGGTTGCGCTGACACTCTCGACTCAAGGTTCCACTCCCATCAATCAGCTCTATGTGTTTGGCGACAGTCTTTCGGATGTAGGAACCGTGTTCCGGTCAACTGGAGGCATGTATCCGCCTCATCCCACGTACTACCAAGGACGCTACTCCAACGGTCGAGTCTGGGTCGAGTATCTGGGCGATCGCCTCTTTTTATCTAGTACGCAAACCAATAACTTTGCCTATGGCGGTGCTACCACCAGCAGCGATCGCAATAGTTTAGTGCCTGGTCTCCTGACCCAAGTCAAATCATTTACCCAAACTCATCAGAAAGCAGATTCTAAAGCTTTGTATGTGTTGTGGGCAGGCGCGAATGATTATTTGCAGGGAGTGAACAGTACTACTGGCCCGATCGAGAACATCACTCAGGCGATCGCCTCTCTCAATCAAGTGGGTGCTAAGCAAATCTTAGTGGCGAATCTCCCCGACTTGGGGCAACTACCTTCTACTCGTAACGGCAGTCAAGCGGGAACTTTGAGTGCTTTAACTCAAGCCCATAATCAAGGCTTACGGCGATCGCTCAAGGTCTTGACTCAGCAACATCCTGAGTTGCAGATTGCGACCTTGGATGCCAATACGCTTTACCGAGAAGCAATTACAAATCCAACCAAGTTTGGCTTCAGCAATGTTACCAGTGCCTGTCTCACAGGTTCTAAGGCCTGTGGCAATCCCAACCAGTTTTTGTTTTGGGACGGCATCCATCCCACCACTTCAGCCCATCAGATTTTAGGTGAAGCTGCCTTTTCAACGATTCAGGCGGAGGGAATCGCTAGCTCCCGCTCAGCCCTGTTGCCATAATGCTGGACTTCTCGGTAGTGCATTAAATCACTGTGGGATAGGAGGAAATATCGTGCCAGCTCCACGATCGCGTGGTTAATCCTGCCCGCTGTGCTGCTGTGGTTTTGAATCGGCTATGTTGCCAGATCCAGTTGAAGTAGCTCACCACTAGGCGAGTTGTCACTCTCGTTTGTTCCCACACCTTGCCAAACTTATTCTGTCGTCGTTCGCGTAGCGTGCCGCAGGCTTAGCCATCTTCCCGTTTGTTGCCGTATCGTTCCATTGGGGCGCTCTAATCGCTGGGTTGTGTCTTTGCCAATATGGTGCTGAATCTCACCAGGTAACACTCGTTCGTACCCTCCCCAGTCATCCGGATTCAACTGCTTACACGCTGTTTTTCCTTCGGAGCTGACCCCTAACTGCTCAATGAACACATCAGTGTGTTTGCCCACACGGGCAGCGAGAATTAAACCACTACAACGGGCGAGACTTAGCCCAACCCAGCAATCTCCCTGCTCCCGTTCTTGGGGCAGGGCTGTTTCATACGGCTATAGAAAAAGCAAGCTAAAGATAGAGTTGAGGATTTGCCATGTCTTTAGTCGAACTCCTGCAAAGCGTGCCTGAGTTTCGTCAGCTTCGCGGTAAGCGGCATGACTTGTGGTTCATCTTGCTGCTGCTGATTGTCGGTGCCATGTGCGGGTACTGGGGCTACCGTCCCCTAGCTGAGTTCAGTCAACTCTATGGAGCCCAAGTTTGCCAACATCTGGGACATCCGCTCCCTCGTCGTATGCCCTCCCACTCAACTTTTCGGCGGGTGATTCTAGAATTAGATTTCCAGCTGTTTGCTCAGGTCTTCAATCAGTGGGCTCAGCACTATAGCAATCCTAAGCCATTTATGAGAATATAGAAGGAAGTAAACAATTCCTGCAATGACTTATGTTAGACGACCTGGCTGACTTCATCCGCTCCAATCCCGATGCTCGTGAACTCAAGCGAGCGATCGCCGTCCAGATGTTTCTTCAAGGGCATAAGCATCGGGAGATTGGTGAGAGTTTGGGCGTCAGTTCAGGCTTCATTAGCAAATGGACTCAGGGCTACGAACAGTCGGGGGTCGCTGGGTTGAAACTAAGATACTCGGGCTCAGTCGGGTCCCTAAAACCAGAGCAGCGACAGGCCGCGATCGCCTGGTTGAAGCACAAGAATTATTGGAATCTGGCCGAACTCCAAGCGCACCTGGAGCAAGAGTATGAGGTGGTGTTTGACTCCAAGCAAAGTTACTACACCCTGTTTGAGCAAGCAGGGATTAGCTGGAAGAAAACGCAAAAGCGCAATCCGCAGGCAGACCCAGAGTTGGTCGAGAAAAAAACAGGAAATTACTGCCTGGTTGGAGGCACGTCGGCGTGAGATCCTCTGCGGGGCGTTAGTGGTCTTCTTTGCGGATGAATGCCATCTGTTGTGGGGCGACTTGTGTGAGTATGTGTGGGGCCAAACGGACGAACGTATCGAGGTTCCCCTGCTCAAGGGTGCAATTAAAAGTGGCAGCAGGAATTGCAGGACTGGGATCGCTATGATTTAGTAAATTTCTCACGAGCCAGGTGCATCATCCAATGAGCCAAGAATCAACTGACAACTCAGCGTGTGCTGGAACCGAGTCTGAGAGCTTGGAAGAGCGGTTAAACCGTCATCCTGACCTGAAAGCCAGGATAGAGACTTTGTTGTCAGTAGTGGAGAATGCCGAGGGAAATCTGGTCAAAGCCAATGAAGCCGAACAACGAGTGATTGAAGAAATTCAGCAACTGGGACAGGCAGCCTTGCAAGGATGGGCAACCCGGCAAAATCAGATACAACAGGATGAGTTTGTTCACACCAATCCCTACGCTCAACGCACTCGAAAAAAAGACTCTATTGGTACACCCGCTTCGGAAGCATTGAAGTGAGAGAGCAACTGTTTAGCCAAGGCAAAGGCAAAGGGATTACCCGACCCTTTAGTGAAGCAGCAGCAGTTAGTTGTCGTGGGTATTCACTGCCGTTACAACGAGTGATTACTGATTTTGGAGCAGATGTGCCGTTTGGACAAATTCCCCCAAAGTTGCAAGAACATCATGGCATTAGCGTGCCCGTGAGTTCTGCCCAAGCGGTTACCCAACGGCACGCCGAGCAGGTTTTACACTTGCAACGTCGTCAACTCAAAACCGAGATACCGGAACATGATGGGGTAGATTGCCTGATTGTGGAGATGGACGGGAGCATGATTCCGATTGTCACAACACAAACAACGACCCTTGAGAAGAAGGAGGTAGACCGTCGGGCGTTGCTGAATGAGGGTATGAACTAAGCTGGAACAGGTACATCCCAAAATCTCAAGTAGTGAAGTAACAAGCGAATCGAGTGTCTCAGCATTTCCTCGCTCTTGGAATAGCACAACGTCTTGCGATGCAGACGAGCCAGATAGTGCCGTAAGCGGGTATTTTCTGACTCGACTCGGGTCATATAGGTTTTACTCACAATCTGGTCCCCCTCTGGAATAAAACCCGGATAAACACTCCATCCGTCAGTCACATAGAAATAGCACTGCCATTGAGCGACAACTGCCCATAAGGGAGTAAACGTCTCGGCACTATGGTCCCCTAACACCCACCCTAAAATTCCACAGGTGAAGTGGTCAACTGCCGTCCAGAGCCAGATTTTGTTTTTTTACCCCTGACAAAGGTTTCCAGTTCATCCAGTTCTCCGACCTGCGGAACTGTTTCTGGGTCATCAGCATCGGGGAGATGCTGACCCACTTGTTTGACCCAGTTAATCACAGTGGTGTGATGCACTCCTTTGACTCGTTCAATGCCACGGAATCCCATGCCGTTGACGTACATCTTCAAGCATTCTCGTTTGACCTCATCCGAGTAGCCTAGGTGCGACTCGTAGTGGTCGAGAAACTGGCGAGAGCAAGTCACGCAGATGTGATTTTGTTTACCTCGCTTTTTCCCATTCTTACGGATATGAGTGGAACCACACTCAGGACATTGCATCAAGAATAGCCTCAATTCATACTTCTATTCTGCAACGCCGAGTGTTAAACATGCTGAGGCAATGTTAGCCTTACGAGTGCTGCGGACAAACCAGGATTGGCACTCTTATTGGGCGAGTCTTGCTCAAAATCCAGCTTGACCTAACCTGCTACTTTTAATTACACCCTCTATGGGGAGATGATTCCCCGACAACCGTTAAGGTTTGTTAGCAGATGACCCTGGAGCCGGAAAGACGATTATGGCAGGGTTGTTAATGCGAGAGCTGCTCATCCGAGGGGATTTGCACCGCTGCTTGGTTGTATGTCCTGGTATGGTAGCTTGGCGGCTCAGTGGCAGGGTGAACTGTTTCAGAAGTTTCAGCTGCCTTTTGAAATTTTG
Organism: Trichocoleus desertorum ATA4-8-CV12; assembly: GCA_019358975.1. Classification (NCBI taxonomy): domain Bacteria; kingdom Bacillati; phylum Cyanobacteriota; class Cyanophyceae; order Leptolyngbyales; family Trichocoleusaceae; genus Trichocoleus; species Trichocoleus desertorum. Next base: position 5,130 of record JAHHIL010000081.1, on the reverse strand, counting down.
ACGAATGATCGCATTGAGGCAGCACGGACGGGCAATGCCTTCACAGAAATTCCTTTACTAATTGCCCGTTTAGATAAGTTAAGTCGAAGCGATGATCTACAAGCAAAGTTGGCCCAAACTGATTGGGATCTGGTCATCTGTGATGAGGCCCACAAGATGTCTGCCTCCTTTTTTGGAGGTGAGGTCAAACCAACCAAGCGGTACAAGCTGGGCAAGCTGCTAGGAGAAATCACCCGTCATTTTCTACTGATGACAGCAACGCCCCACAACGGGAAGGAAGAAGATTTTCAACTTTTCATGGCATTGCTGGATAGCGATCGATTTGAAGGGCGATTCCGAGGCGGTACAAACACGACCGATACCTCAGACTTGATGCGGCGGTTAGTGAAGGAAGACCTGCTCAAGTTTGATGGTAAGCCACTCTTCCCTGAGCGCAAAGCATATACCGTTGGTTATCGCCTTTCAGATCTGGAGGATCAGCTCTACCGCAAAGTCACAGAGTATGTACGGGAAGAGTTTAATCGGGCAGATGCCTTAGAGAATAATGGGCGCAAAGGCACAGTTGGCTTTGCGTTGACCATCCTACAGCGGCGATTGGCATCGTCCCCAGAAGCAATCTATCAATCCATCCATCGTCGCCGGGAACGCTTGCAGAAACGGCTCCATGAGGAAGAATCTTTGAGACAGGATCTGGTTGCCCAGATTGATTTTGGGCGCACGATTGATCTTGAGGACTGGGAAGACGACTTTGATGACGTTCCAGAGGATGAGCGGGAAGCTACTGAAGAGGAAGTGGTAGACCAAGCGACGGCTGCACGGACGGTGGCTGAGCTACAAGCAGAGATCGAGCAACTGAACCAGATCGAGCAACTAGCACTGAAGGTCAAGCGGAGCGGCAAGGATAAGAAATGGGAAGAACTCTCCAATCTGCTGCAAAATGAGGTGGAGTTATTTGACGCGCATGGCCATCGCCGAAAACTGGTTCTCTTTACTGAACACCGTGACACGCTCAACTACCTCGCCGATCGCATTCGCACGCTGATTGGCCGATCGGAAGCAGTTGTCATGATTCATGGTGGTCTGGGACGCGAGCAGCGCAAGAAAGCAGAAGAGGCTTTTAAGCAGGATGTAACGGTTCAAGTGCTGCTAGCAACGGATGCGGCTGGGGAAGGGATTAACTTGCAACGGGCGCATCTGATGGTCAACTATGACCTGGCTTGGAACCCGAATCGGTTGGAGCAGCGGTTTGGACGGATTCACCGAATTGGACAGACCGAGGTCTGCCATCTTTGGAATCTGGTTGCAGAGGAAACCCGTGAGGGTGAGGTGTACCTAACCCTGCTGCGGAAGCTGGATCTGGAGCAGAAGGCATTAGGCGGCAAGGTCTTTGACGTGTTGGGTAAAGCGATCGCAGGCAAAGACCTTCGCGACCTCCTGATTGAAGCGATTCGCTATGGCGATCGTCCCAACATCCGGGCAAAGCTAAATCAGGTCGTGTCCGACCGTTTGGATCAGCAACGGTTGCGCGAACTGCTGGAAGAGCGAGCACTGGCGCGAGACACGATGGATGCCTCCAGAGTGCAGCAAATTCGAGAGGATATGGATCGGGCAGAGGCACGACGGCTTCAGCCTCACTTTATTGCTGCTTTCTTCTTAGAAGCATTTGCTCAATTGGGTGGCACTGCTAAACAACGAGAGCCTAAGCGGTACGAGATTACTCATGTTCCAGCCACTATTCGCAGTCAGGATCGGCAGATTGGGGTGAGAGAACCAATCCTGCGTAGTTATGAGCGTATCTGTTTTGAGAAGGGACTAATTAATGTTCCCGGTAAGCCCCCTGCCGCTTTCGTCTGTCCGGGGCATCCGCTGCTAGAAGCGGTCACCGAAATCATGCTGGATCGACATCGGGATTTGCTAAAGCAAGGGGCAGTGCTGGTAGATGAGAGCGATTTTGAAGAAAGACTGCGGGCGCTGGTTTACCTGGAACACTCTATTCAAGATGCTAGTACTGACAGTAGCGGCAAACGTCGAGTGGTATCGCGCCGTATGCAGTATGTGGAGATTGACTCAGAAGGCAATACTCAGAATGCCGGGTATGCGCCTTACTTGAACTACCGACCGCTCCGGGAGGAAGAGAAAAGCTTTGTTGCCTCAGCCTTAGAGCAAGACTGGCTGAGAAAAAATTTGGAACCTCAGGCAACAAAATATGCGATCGCCCAGTTGATGCCAGAGCATCTGCGGGAGGTCAAACACCGCAAGGAAGAACTGGTTGCCAAGACGATCAAGGCTGTGAAGGAGCGACTGACTAAAGAGATCTACTACTGGGATCAGCAGGCAGAACAGTTAAAGCAGCAGGAAGCGGTGGGCAAGGTCAACGCCAAGATCAATTCGGCTAAAGCCAGGGCCAGAGCGGATGAGTTGGAGTCGCGTCTGCAAAAACGCCTGACGGAATTAGAGCAAGAGCGCAAACTGGCACCCCTGCCTCCGGTGGTGGGCGGCGCATTGATCATCCCGATCGGGTTCTTGCAACGGGCGCAAGGTAAGCGGCAATCGGAAGCAGAACTGTTTGCCAGGGAAACCAAGCGGGTGGAGATGCTGGCAATGGAATCAGTGATGGCAGCGGAGCGGGCATTGGGTCATGAACCCCGCGATGTGAGCCGAGAGAAGTGTGGCTATGATATCGAGTCGCGGGTGCCAGGAACCGGGGAGCAGCCTGGACGGATGCGGTTTATTGAGGTGAAGGGACGGATTAAAGGAGCAGAGACAGTCACAGTTACTAAGAATGAAATTTTGACGGCACTGAATAAGCCGGAAAATTTTGTGCTGGCCTTAGTACAAGTGCCAGAGTCTGAAGAGTTTCCTGAAGGGGATGCATTTAAGGTTCCCACTCCGAAAGGTACTTATAACGTGGGCGAGAACGGTTGTGTGGTGAGGTACGTACTCAATCCTTTTCAGAAGGAGCCAGATTTTAAGGCAGACAGCGTGAACTATAACTGGAAGGAGTTATGGTCGCAGGGAAAGGAGCCAGCATGAGCCAAATAGAAACGACACACTCCGAAACACAGAACGCTCTGGTTCCTATTTGGGCTAGCAAATCAATTGATGGTGATGTTACTCAGATTCTCCCAGCATTGGAGGAAGGGATGCCCATCACCCTAATTACATCGTTCGATCTCATAACTTGCGAGCTAGACAACACTGTAGAGGAGGTATTATCTCGCTCGGATTTGCAAGGTTTTGACTATGTACCAGTTCAAGATGAATCTGAAAGTGTCATCGGAGTTTTAGTACGCCAGGAAGCTTCTAATCCTAGTGAGCTTGTGAGAGCAGTAATGAGGCAGCTTCACCCTTCAATGTTGATTTCAGCAGATGCCAGTTTGCTCTCTTTTGTAGCAGAGGCTGATCAAACACCTTTTTGTTTGGTTGTAAAAGGACGCAAGATTGCTGGCATTGTAACGCTTAGTGATCTTCAAAAACTCCCAGTTCGTCCCGCTTTATTCATGCTTATCACTTCGGTTGAGCTACTTCTAGCCGAATGGCTGAGACAAAGTTACCCGGATGAGCAGGTCTGGCTAAGTAAGCTTAGTGATAGTCGCCAAAACAGGATTAATGAAAAGTGGCAGGGAATCCAGAAGAGCAACATGGCGATTGATCGCATTAGTACAACTGATTTTTGTGACAAACGAGATGCGGTTCTGAAGCTAGGGAACTTTCCTGGCCAGAAGAAGGCAGTAGAGAGAAAACTTAAGGCTATTGAAAAATTAAGGGATTCGGTAGCACATGCAGGAGATTATGCTCTGACTCCTGCAACAGCAAAAGAAGTTGCTCAAACTGTTCGCTGGGCACGTGAGCTAATTCCCCTGCTCCAGTCCCAGCTGATGTCTAACCAATCTCAAGCTCACTAGCTTATCCATCTTATGAACTACCGCAAAAAGCTAATTGAAGTTGCCCTACCGCTAGAAGCGATCAATATGGAATCGGCCCGGGAAAAGTCGATTCGGCATGGGCATCCGTCTACCTTGCATCTCTGGTGGGCGCGGCGACCGCTGGCGGCTTGTAGGGCGGTGTTGTTTGCTTCATTGGTAGATGATCCATCGAGTTGGGTGGATAAGTTTCCAACTGAGGAATCACAAATTGCCGAGCGCCAACGATTATTTGATATTTTGGGGCGGATCACCATCGAAACGGATAAAAAAGGCAACACGAAACAAGTCATTCGAGGCTTGGTGTCGTGGGATGACATCAATAATCCTGATTCGGGCGTGTTGATTGCGGCGCAGCGAGAGATTGCCCGCAGTATTGCCTGGAATCGGGGAGATGAGCCGCCAACAGAGCCAGAAGCGGTACGGTGTTATCTGGCTGAAAATGCACCTCCGGTTTATGACCCGTTTGCGGGAGGGGGGTCGATTCCGTTGGAGGCACAGCGGTTAGGGTTGGAGGCTCATGCTAGCGACTTAAACCCGGTTGCGGTACTAATTAACAAGGCGTTGATTGAGATTCCGCCAAAGTTTAAGGATATGCCTCCAGTGAATCCAGAGGCACAAGCAAAGCTGAAACTGGGGCAATGGAAAGGGGCACAGGGTCTAGCGGAGGATGTGCGCTATTACGGAAAATGGATGCGAGATGAGGCAGAAAAGCGAATTGGGCATTTATATCCAAAAGTAAAGTTACCTCCAGAAAAGGGAGGCGGTGAAGCAACGGTAATTGCTTGGTTGTGGGCAAGAACAGTGAAATGCCCAAACCCAACTTGTGGGTGTGAAATGCCGTTAGTTAGGTCGTTTGCGCTTTCGACGAAGAAGGGGAAGGAGACTTGGGTAGAGCCGATCGTAGAACGGGCGAACCACGAAGGCACAGAGGACACAAAAAATGAAAACCTTCGTGATTTTCGTGCCTCTGTGGTTCCTCAAATTCGATTTGAAATTCGCTCAGGTCAGGGCAAAGTATCCGATGGAACAGTAAGCTGTGAAATGTCAACTACATAGGCTCTTTTTGCAGGAAATTCCTCCTGAACTCGGAAGCAGATCGAGAGCAAACGAGAGGAGTAGATCGCGACAAGGAGAAATGACAATTATGGGCAGGGCTTAGAACGAGCTAAAGCTGCCTGCTTACGGAAACTCTCCGCTTGCAGTT
>JAHHIL010000080.1 GCA_019358975.1 Trichocoleus desertorum ATA4-8-CV12 | reverse complement strand
ACGTTGCTTTAATCGTGTCATTGAACATCGTTGGAGGGTTTCCTTCACTAGCAAGCTTGAGCAAGGGAGGGAACTCCCGGCTCCATTCTTGCTAGAGTGACTGGTATCTTATTTATTTGCAAGCCCCGTAAGGAGTGGAAACTGGAGTTGATTCGGCGGTTGTATGAAGCGGGCTACAGTCGTCGAGATGTGCTGCATCTGTTCAAGTTTATTGATTGGGTTATGATCTTACCAGAAGGGTTGAAGCAAGCGTTTTGGTTAGAGTTGAAGGCATACGAGGAGGAACGCCAGGTGCCTTACATCACGAGTGTCGAAGAAATTGGCTTTGAGCGAGGCATTCAACAAGGACGGCAGGAAGGACGGCAGGAGGAGCGTCGATCGCTGATTCTTCTCCTACTGGAGCAACGAGTTGGGCAATTACCGGATGGTGTTTGCGATCGCATTGCTCAGTTAAGCTTGGCTCAGCTCGAAGCCCTGGCGATCGCCCTGCTTAGTTTCTCAACCCTGGCTGAGTTAGAGGCTTGGCTAGAAATTCACGAGCCGCTAGCTTAATGCGATCGCTTGGTCAATGATGAGTTGCCGACAAAACTGCGGAAATAGCTCGTACCCAATCAGCAGGGGAATCATCTCTGCCGCTGTAATCACGCGATCGCCAATCTGCACCAATCCACTCATAGTGCTAATTCTTACGGGGGTAAGGAAAGAACAGGGGACGCTATTTCAAGCCCCGCTTCAGATTTCCCTACCGACAGAGAGAAGTCTATAGAATTTCACTGGTGTTTTGAGAGCGAGTCAGAATCAGTTCAGTACAACTACCGTTGATTTAAGGAGCGACCTGAATGGGTTAAGGGGCTTGGAGGCGATCGCCTTTGTCAAAGTCAACGCCAGAGCGGCTAGTAGTTTGAGGTGTTCCGTATCCTCAACCCAACCTACTGAGGGCGATTGCACTGGTGTTGTTGAGTTTTGTGACTTCATCCCAACCTATGGGAGATCAGCGATCGCACTTGGACAATGAATCAACAATCTGCAAGGCTAACTCATGAGATAACGTTCCCTCAATTACTGGATTAGCAAGCCGAAAAATTATGTTTTCTATCAATGTTTCGCATTCCTCGACGTAATCAATGTCTTCTCGTCCCTCTAATAGATTCGCCCAAAGTTCGATATCCTTCTCATTCAAATCATCTGATAAATACCTGGAAAGGATATTGCAAATATGTGCTTTAGTGACTTGAAATGGAATGCCTGAATAATCCCAGGGTAACAGCGATAGCTCTTTTTGAACAGAGCTTAAGTCTCTAGAGAAATTGACTAATTCATTAAGTAAGCTAAGACGGTAGTTCATTGCAACATCTCATTATGGGGTTAACTCGCCTCCATTAATCTTGTCCTTCACGTGAATAATATTTCCTTGTGGGTCATAGGTTGTTTTGGTGTACTGTACAGTTTTACCATTTACATCAATTTGTTTTTCATAGACAGCCTTAGAACCAGGTACACGTCCTGGAGATGTAGCTTGGACAGCAACTCCTTCATTAGGCAATTGTCGAATCTCTATATTATCTTTTGAGTTTGATGGAGCTTTTTTTATGAATCTATCGATATTAGTTTGCTGACTAGGATTAGGAGTAGGACAGTTCGTATTATTATGAACCAGGATGCCAAGGTCAGAGACAAAGTAGGTAGGAATACCCTCAACCCGGAAGTTGTAGACCTTGAACTCACCATCTCGCTTCTCAATCTTATCGACATCTACTACACGTCCGTCTTCAGTTTGTAGTAGATCGCCAACCTGTATGTCTTTGGGTTCAACCCAGCCTTTATCGACGACCCAAATGGGATGTTCTTCGGTGGCAGAAATGATTTCACCATCAACATAGATGTCGATCAGCGTGGTCGCTTGGCGTTCATAGGCAACCAAGACTTGACGTTTTTCGATTTCTCCTAGTGTGGTTGGATCATCAACAATCACCCAATCGCCCGCTTGGATGTCCTCAATGCTCTAGATGACCTTAAAATGTTGCATTAGGCAATGTCTAATTCACCTACAATATTAACTTGATTTGCTGTTGTGATAATTGATTAGTTGATAAAAAACTTGTCGATGAGAGTTTCTAACATTCTTCCCTCTACGGTTGGAGAGTAACTTTCGTCAAAACCTACGATTTGCAGTTGTTCACTAAATAGATCACGAATTTCATCTGCATCTTCTTCTGAGATACTAACTACATATGAAGTGTCTTCATATGTAGCGCTAGATATAATGGAAGTATAATTCGTGGGAAGAAAACCGCTTTCAAGGCAGTATCGCTTTTCCTCTTCAGTCAAAGTAATCTTCATTTACCCTCCAATTGTCTCATCAATTTTTCTGCTTTTCTTGTCGAAGTGGGGTTTACAGATAAAATCTTGCCAGTGCGATCGCCCTCAGTAGGTTGGGTTTCCTCCGTCAACCCAACATCCCTCTATCCACGATTCATCATTCATATCTCATGGTATCTTTGGGCAAAATGGTATCTTCCGCTCCCCAATCAACCTCATAGATTCCTCTGTTTACATACCCATGAAAACTTGAATACTGCCAATCCTTGGGGTGTTTTACAAGCTGATGATGCACCGGATTGTAATGAATGTAATCTATATGGTGCTTCAAATCCGGCTCATCTCGAATTTGATGCTCCCAGAAGCGACGCTGCCATACCGCTTGTTCCTTTTTATCGAGCCGAGAGTCATTTCGCTGCCGTTTGTACCGCTCAGGACAAGCGCGAGTAAACGTGGTTTTGATCAATCGCCAGCGAGTGGAAAAATCAGCATCACCGGGCGGGAGAGACCAAACACAATGCAGATGGTCTGGAAGAACGACAATGGCCTCAATGGTAAACGGGTGAGTGGCTTTAACGGTGCGAAAAGCCTGCCGTAATGAATCAATTGTTTCAGGCACATGAAACACTCTCTGCCGTTGATAGGTGACAACGGTAAAGAAGTAGGTGGCTCCTGGTGTGGTGGCACGACGATAGTGCATCTGATTGCCCAATTCAGCTATCACTAGTATGGGCATTATAGATGAGTCAGCTAACCGTTTGAGCTGTTGGGTTTTGTGACCTCAACCCAACCTACTGAAGGCGATCGCTCTTGGAGCATTGGGTTTCTGATCAACAGTTGAAGTGTTGGGTTTCGTGACCTCAACCCAACCTACGAGGCGAGCGATCGCACTACACAAGATCAGCGGTCTCGCTAGATTAATGCCCAACTGATGCATCTCTAAGCTTCTTGTATTTTAATGCGTGTTTAGCCAAAGCCGTATCAGTATCATTGATAGCAGTATTGATTAGTTCCATTGGACAGTCTGACCGCTTGATAAGATCAAATCTCATAGCTCGACCCATAGAATAATCTGGATCATTTCTACCTAACTCATAGATTGCAAAAAAAGAATCCCTAGAAATGTAGCTATTATTCTTTAGAAAGTTTCTGAAAGCGCCCCACCGATAATGCTCAGTATTTTGATCTTCTCCTGTCAAATACTCCTGCCGAATCAATTCAAAATAATCAGCAGTTATTACTCCTGCATCAATCCATTGTGAAGTAAATTGAAGTTTCAAGAAAACTGGATCATCAATCATCTTTTCATTCTTACTCAAAAGTTTTTAGGTGTACAACGCAATTACGGCCAATTAGTCTGGGATATCTTGATACTTTAACCATTTAACAACTTTCTCCAAATCATGCTTAATTTTTGACCAATTTTCATTGTTTTGAAGTTGGAGCAGGATCGCCTGGCATGGGTTCTCCATTTATTCTAATCCTTGTTTCCTTTCCACCTCCTGTAACATGTACATGAGCAGGTGCATGATCATTGCTTCTATAGTTATGAACTATCTTGATCTCTCCTTGCCTAGCAACTTCCTTATCTGGCAAAGTAGGCTCAGTAAATTTTCCACTCTGCTTACGACTTGGAACATCTCCTGGACAATTCGTATTGTTATGAACCAGAATTTCAAGGTCTGAGACGAAGTAGGTAGGTATTCCTTCTACTCTGAAGTTGTAAACCTTGAAGTCGCTCTCGCGTTTTTCAATTTTATCGACATCTACGACTCGACCATCTTTAGTTTGCAGTAGATCGCCTACCTGCAAGTCTTTGGGTTCCACCCAGCCTTTATCGACGACCCAAATAGGATGTTCTTCAGTAGCGGAAATAATTTCACCATCAACATAGATGTCGATCAGCGTGGTCGCTTGGCGTTCATAGGCAACCAAGACTTGACGTTTTTCGATTTCTCCTGGTGTGGTTGGATCATCAACAATCACCCAATCGCCCGCCTGGATATCTTCAATGTTTTTGATGCCTTCAGTGGTTAGGATTTCAGTTCCAGCCGTAAAGCAGCCGCCACTACCTTCAAGTAGCGACTTACTACCGCCAGTGGCAGGTGGATCACCCGCCCTGACCTGGGTGGTTTCCAGATTTTTCAGCTCGACATCTGGACTCTTTACTGCCCTTGCGCCAGCGATAACCTTAGACACCCCTTTGAGGGCAAACGGCACATAGCCCAGCAGATTTAGATTGTCTTCTACCTGCCAACCATCCTGCGCTGCATAGTAAGTATTCTGCGTAGTTCTCGCTAACCCATACAAATCAGATGCTGTATCTGCGGCAAGTCCTACAATTCCTGCCCACTTCAATGAACCAATTGTGGAAGTTGCCCAAGTTGCAAACCGAGTTCCTGCCAAAATGGATGCACTGATACCTGCAATTTGCCCCACATTAGATAAAATGCCATCCTTCGGTTCAACGGGCTATCCTGTCCATGCCTCATAGGTTTCCGTAATCATGCCGCCTGATACCCCAGAGGCAAACCCTGACGCAAAATCCCCAAACATTTTTGAGACATTGCGGCCTTGGATGGCACCTCCAAGGATGTAACCTGTGCCAAATCCCACACTGCTGGCGAGGGTGAGTTGAGCCATAATTGTAATGACAGCACCCACTTCAGCCCAACTCATGTACCCTGACGGGTCAGTATAGCGAACCGGATTCGCATGAGCATACTGATAGTTGTGCAGACTCATCGGATCAGCCATTGACCCAGCAAACGGATCTGCCGATACAAATCGACCCAGGCTAGCGTCGTAGTACCGTGCCCGCAGATAATCCAATCCAGTACTGCTGTCGCGCTGCTCACCTGCAAACTGGAAGGCATTACCAAAGGTGCCCTGATGCTCTAACAGCACCCCAAAAGCATCATAAGTATAGCGATCGGTGACTAATCCCACCACATCGGTCAAGGCTCGTGTTGAACCTAACCCGTCTGTATGATGGAACACCTCTCGGTTGTCTCGACGCGATCGCACAGCAATGGAAGATTCCGGTTTATCAGTTTCTCCCCAGTGCCCCTGACCCTCAACCTGCTGTTGCTTCCAAACGACAACACGACGAGTCCCTAAAGCGTGAATTCACCGTCCTTAGCCACATTCCCGCTTCTTAGTTTTGTCAGTCAAGCAACACTTTAACCTCATCCACACATACATCCCATTCTGAAATCTTATAGTCCTCCTCATTCATAGTTTCTCTACTACGAATGAATTTATATGGATTTATTTCAGAGAAAGGCTTATCGAGATCTTCCAAAAAGAGAATTTGATGCTCCCAGAAGCGACGCTGCCATACGGCTTCTTTTTATCGAGCTGAGAGTGATTTCGCTACCGTTTATATCGATCAGGACAAGCGCGAGTAAACGTGGTTTTGATCAATCGCCATCGGGTGGAAAAATCAGCATCACCGGGAGGGAGAAACCAAACACAATGCAGATGGTTTAAAAGAACGACAATGGCTTTGATGGTAAACGGGTGAGTGGCTTTAACGATGCGAAAAGCCTGCCGTAACGACTCGAGTATTTCAGGAACATGAAACACTTTCTGCCCTTGATAGGTGACAACGGTAAAGAAATAGGTAGCTCCTGGCGTAGTGCCACGACGTATGAGGAATGCTTAAACGTTGAGAAATGTGTCGGGCCAGAGTTGTTTTGCCAGACCCCGTAGTCCCAACCACCGCAATACGCTCCATGCAGCCTCTAGTTCTATAACAATACGACTCTAATCTCTACAAAACTTTGAGAATCAATTCCCTGCATCCTCGAAAACCAAGCTGAGAAAGCGATCGCCCTGGATAAAACTTGTGGGGATTTAGCAACGCTCTGCAATTCCGTCACTTTTGATACAACTGCTAAGGTTAGCAACTGGCTATATATAGTCTGGGTCATTCACCATCTTTGGAAAAGTCTTTCTAGGGAAGTTAAAAAAACTGAAAACTGTTACAGCTTCTAGGGTTCCGACCTATCCATTGGGATAAGTGCCTGGTCCGAGAGAGGCGGATCTATTGACTTTTATAAAGTTTGATAGGTTACACGGCGGGACAAAAGCCCGGGAGAGTTTCTGCAACAGCAGTTGCTTTTCTCCTGGGCTTTTTTGTTCTATTTCCTACAGTTGAGTTTGCATATGGCAACTATCGTTATTGGAAAACCTAAAGAACTTGTAGAGGATAATTCTGCCTCAGTTCCTCGGATCAGCACCGTAACCCTTCCCGCTTCAGGAGCTTTTTGCAATGCTCAGTACTGACTCAAGATCTCGCAAAATGCCAGAGCGCACTGCTCAGATACACCAAACCCACCCATCCTTTTCCCCTACAGGGACAAAACTCGAAGTTCACAACGTCTGCAAGTCATACGGCCTCAAAGGCAAGCCCTTAATGGTGCTGGATGATGTCAACTTACAGATTCACTCTAGAGAATTTGTCTGTTTGGTCGGTTCCTCCGGTTGTGGCAAGTCTACGTTACTCAACATCGTGGCTGGGCTGGCTGCCCCTTCTTCCGGCGCGGTTTTTGTCGATGGCCAATTGGTAACAGGACGGCCTGGTTCCGATCGCGGCATGGTCTTTCAGGGATACACCCTTTATCCTTGGCTGACTGTGGCGCAGAATGTGGCGTTTGGACTGCAACTCCGCAAAATGTCGAAAGCTGAACAGCGCGATCGCGTGGGTTATTTCCTCAATGTGGTGGGGTTGTCAAAGTTTGCCAACAGCTATCCTAAGCAGTTATCGGGTGGGATGAAGCAGCGGGTGGCGATCGCGCGGGCTTTAGCCAATGAGCCAGCCGTGTTGCTGATGGATGAACCGTTTGGCGCTCTTGATGCTCAGACGAAAGAACAGATGCAGCAGTTCTTACTAGAGCTTTGGGACCAAACCCATGTCACGGTGATGATGATTACTCATGACATCGAAGAAGCCATTTACCTGTCGCAACGGGTTTATGTCATGAGTGCCCATCCAGGTCAAATCAAAGCAGAGATTACGATTCAACTGCCAGAACATCGAGAATTGGATATTAAACTTTCTCCCACCTTTGTCGATATTAAGCGACAAATTATTCATACTCTGCGTCACGACGTTGCCACAGTTGCTCTTTAGTTAATTAAACTCAATCAGACTCCATGCGTAAGTTCCCTTCTTTGATTCGGTTGCTGGGTTTAGCGTTCTTGTCTTTAGTCCTCAGCATTGCCTGCTCTCAGCAACCCAATACCAATGCGCCCCAATCTCAAGCGTTGGTTTCTGCTACCAATAATTGGGTAGGTTATTCTGGTCATCATGTCGCGGTAGGAAAGGATCTTTTCTCCCAAGCAGGACTAAAAGTTCAAGATCTGTTTTTCCAGAGTGCTACAGAAGAGATGACCGCGTTCCTAGCAGGAAAAGTAGATATCGGTTGGTTTACCTCTGGGGATGCCATTCAAATGGCGGCTAAAGATCCTTCGATCAAAATGATCTACTTGGTGGACTACTCCAATGGCTCGGATGGCATTATTGGCCGTGGGATCAAGTCTCCTCAAGATGTCAAAGGCAAAACGATCGCCCGCGAAAATATTTTGTTTGAGAAAGTGCTTCTCCGAGCTTACCTGGAAAGAGGAGGACTGACTGAGGCAGATGCGACCGTCAAAGACCTAGCGGCGGCTGATGCTGCGACGGCCTTTGCTGCCAAACAAGTAGATGTTGCCGTTTCCTATGAACCTTACCTGAGCAAAGCCGCGCAGCAAGGGGGAGGAGAAGTTATTTTCTCTACCAAGGATACTAACCTAATTGCAGATGTGATTGCGGTACATGACACATTGCTACAAACCCGTCAGACAGATTTGCAAGCTTATCTCAAAGCAGTCGATCAAGCGGTGAAGTTGCTGAACGCAGGTGATGTCGAGTCTCTCAAGCTAGCGGGTAGAAGGCTGGGGGTGAGCGCTGAGGAGATCAAAACGCAATTGGAAGGCGTGAAACTATTTGATTTAGAGGGCAATAAATCCGTCGGCTTTAATCCTAGTAATGCCAACAGCTTGATTGGCAATTTGGAGATGACTGCCAAAGCTGCTTACGACTTTAAGTTTGTGCCCCAAGCTCTCAAGGTCGAGTCTATATATGATGCTTCCATCGTGAAGGCAGCCTAATTATCCATTGCTCATCTGTTCGCTATCATCATGTGCAACAAACCCGTCTGTGAGCATTGGTTTTCTACCCAGCGGCTGAGAGACGACCTGTATCTGATTACAGAGCCTCACTATTACGCCTACAATCGCGCCAATCTCTGGCTAATCAAAGGCCAAACGCAAGACCTGTTGATTGATACAGGGTTAGGGGTTGCCAGTCTGCGGCAACATATTGCTGCCCTGATTGATAAACCTTTGCTAGCGATCGCCTCTCACATTCATTTTGATCATGCAGGCGGACTGTATGAGTTCGACCAGCGAGCTATTCACGCGGCGGAAGCAGAGGCTTTGCGGCAAGGCGATGACTATGAGGCTCTCTGCTTACCGGAACAGGGCTGGGTGAAACCCGAACACTTTGATTTGCTACCCCACGCTGGGTTTACGGTGGAGCAATACACCCTCCAAGCGGCTGAACCCACTAGGGTTTTGCAAGAAGGAGACGTACTGGATTTGGGCGATCGCGCCTTAGAAGTGTTGCATCTACCCGGACATTCGGCTGGCTGTATTGCTTTGTACGATCCTGCCTCTCAAGAGTTATTCTCTGGCGATGTGATTTACGATGGTGAGTTGTTGGATGAACTGCATTGCAGCCACATTCCCACCTACACAGCCACCTACGAGCGCTTGCAAAAGCTACCTGTAGAAACGGTCTATCCCGGTCACTACGCTATTTTCGGACAGGAACGCTATCACCAAATTATGCAGGACTATTTAGAGCGTCGCCGCCAACCGGGATGTCCGATAGAGTCTCTGGTGAGGAGTGAGAGATGATCCACCCAGATAACCCTACTAACCAGCCTGTGCTTTGGGAAGAACTGACTTGGGAGCAGATTACCCAATTGCGAGAGGGTGGAATCAACATGGTGATCCTCCCGATTGGAGCCACTGAGCAACATGGATTGCATTTGCCCGTCGGCGTAGATACTTTCTCCACGATCGCCGTGGCTCATGGAGTTTCGGCGCAAACAGGCATCCCCGTGTTACCTGCCTTACCCTATGGTTGCTCTTTAGGTCATTCCAAAAAATGGCCTGGAACCATCTCCCTACGGCCTGAAACCTTGGCTAAGTTGATTCTAGAAATTGCCGAGTGGGTTTGTAGCGCCGGATTCCAGCGTTTGCTGCTGCTGAATGGTCACGTCACTAATTGGGCACCGCTGCGTTGTGGTCTAGAGAATGTGCGGCATACCTATCCCGATCTCCGGATTGCGCTGCGATCGCTGTGGGAGATTACCCCCCAGATTCATCAGTTCTATCACCAAGATGCGGCTAATTTTCATGCCAATTGTGCTGAAACTTCGATGATGTTGGCGTTGCGGCCCGATCTGGTACAGATGGATAAGGCCCTAGATGAACCCGATCGCTCGGCTGGTTCCTTCTTCGCCTACACCGTTAACAAAGAGAGTGTTCATGGAGCGGTGGGAACCCCTAGCCAAGCAGATTTTAGTTTCGGCAAACAAATTTTAGAAAGCTGCGTGGCAGAGCTAAGTGCCCAACTGCAACGAGCCATGACGGAAGGAACTCCCCTCGAAGAGATGCCTCCCACCATTCAGTAATGCCCGAATTTGAAGGATAAAGAAGATGACTGAAACCCTAACTCCAGAATCACAAGCGCTCAAGGAATCTCTGCAAGATCAGGGGGTGAAGTATGCCCTAGCCAGTTTTGTCGATATCCACGGCATGTGCAAGGCCAAATCAGTGCCGCTGAGCCACTGGGGACAGATGATGTCAGGATCAGAGCTGTTTACTGGAGCCGCCTTGGATGGTGTACCCCAGGATGTCAGCGATGAAGAAGTGTCAGCCCGTCCCGATCCTAACTCAGCGGCTATCTTGCCCTGGAATTCGGAATTGGTTTGGCTAGCCAGCGACCTATACCTGAAAGGAGAACCTTTTGAAGCTTGCTCTCGCGGCATCCTCAAGCGAGTCTTAGCCGAAGCCGCAGCAATGGGTTTTACCTTCAACTTAGGAATTGAAACCGAATTTTTTCTCCTCAAAGAAGGAGAAGATGGTAAGGTGACTCCGGTGAGCGATCGCGACACGCTAGCCAAACCTTGCTATGACCTACAAGGACTGCTGGATAACTACACCTGGGTGACAGAAATTGTCGAGGCCATGAATAGCCTGGGATGGGATGTCTACTCCTTCGACCATGAAGATGGCAATGGCCAGTTTGAAACCGATTTCGCTTACTGTGATGCCCTAAAAATGGGCGATCGCTTTACCTTCTTTCGGCTCATGGTGAAAGAGATCGCTCGTAAGCATGGCTTTTTTGCCACCTTCATGCCCAAACCCTTTGCCAATCGGACGGGGAGCGGCGCTCACTACAATATGTCCTTGGCAAATATCCAGACAGGAGAAAATCTGTTTTATGAGCCTGACGATACGCGAGGTTGTAAACTCTCCAAGCTGGGCTATCAGTTCATTGCAGGTATCCTCAAACATGCGCCTGCGATCTGTGCCGTCATTGCCCCGACGGTCAATAGCTACAAGCGGTTGGTAGCCAGAGGCAGTATGTCAGGCTTTACTTGGGCTCCTATCTACGTCTGCTACGGCAACAACAACCGCACTAATATGTTGCGGATTCCTTTAGCCGGGGGACGAGTAGAGTGCCGCGCCGCTGATATTGCCAGCAATCCTTATCTCGGTGCCGCCATGCTGTTAGCCGCTGGATTAGAGGGAATTCGGGAAGGCATTGATCCAGGCGACCCCAATACCGAAAACATGTATAACTACTCGTTAGAGCAACTGGAGGAAATGGGGATTCGCTTCCTACCGCGCAATTTAGGAGAGGCGATCGCGGCTTTTGCCAGTGACCCCCTGAGCGAAAAGGTGATGGGACCGTTGATGTACAAATCTTACATTGAGTTCAAGTCCCAGGAATGGGAGGAATATCACACCCATGTTTCCGATTGGGAAATCCAGCGGTACTTAAAGTTCTTCTAGATGCAAGTTTTTCTACATAGCATTTTTAGCCCAAGTCTTAACCCTAGCGGAGGTAATTTCGGTGACTCAATCCAGCCTAACGAATTTGGAACCTACCCGTGAATATCACTATTTGCAGCCCTCGACTTTTTGGAGTATTCGTCAAGGCTTTCCTAAGTCACTGTCTTTACTGCTCATTGCCATCTCCCTAGTCGTTCCGTTATTGCTCTGGACCGTAGTTAGCTCTTTAGAATGGGTGTCGCCAATCTTTTTGCCGTCCCCAGCCCTTGTGTTCCAAGCTGGCCTCAAACTTTTTACTGAAGACAATCTAGCGTTAGATGTCTTAGTCAGCAGTGGTCGTGTCTTGGCTGGTTTTCTGGCCGCAGCAGTCATTGGAGTGCCGATGGGATTGGCAATGGGCACGTTCTACAGCCTAGATAGTTTATTTGCTCCCTTGGTCGGCACTGTGCGTTATATGCCCGTGACTGCCTTTGTGCCACTAATCGTGATTTGGCTCGGCTTAGGAGAACCTTCCAAAATCCTGATCATCATGTTGGGAGTGGTGTTGTACAACGCCATTATGGTGGCAGACGCCGTCAAGTTTATCCCCAATGAGATGATCAATGTCGCCTACACATTGGGCGCAACTCGGCGGAATGTCGTCTTTAGAGTGATTATCCCTGCTGCCTTCCCTAGCGTCCTCGACACTCTCCGCGTCAATATCTCCGGAGCCTGGAACTTCCTAGTCATTGCAGAATTGGTAGCCGCTCAGAATGGTTTGGGCTTCAAAATCATCCAAGCCCAGCGCTTTCTGCAAACCGAAAAAGTATTGTTCTGCATTGCCCTCATCGGGGTGATTGGAGTCGTGATTGACTACGGCTTAAAATCACTTTCACAAAAGCTCACACCTTGGGCTGACCAGATTCGCCATTAATTTGTCCCGCAAGAGCATGAGCCAAATTGTCACTTCAACAGGTATCCAATGACGTTTCAATTCAATCCTCAAACCACAGCGCTGATCTGTATTGATTTCCAAACGGGTGTGTTCACGGGTGAAGGTGGATTGCCCCATGTGGGGACAGCAGAGGTTTTACCAAAAGCTAAGCAGGTATTAGCCGCAGCACGAGCCGCCAAGATGCCCGTAATCCACTTCAAGGAAATCCACCGCAAGGAAATGGTAGACTTTGGCCGAGAACTGGATGGTGCAGAACCGATCCATTGCTTGGAAACCTGGCCCAGCACCGACTATTATTGGGAACTTGCCCCCATTGGGGGAGAATTCGCTATTGGTAAACGCCGTTATAGCTGCTTCTTTGGCACTGACCTAGAAATCCTCCTGCGAGGCTTAAAAGTTGACACCCTAATCTTGATGGGCACGATGACCAATGTCTGTGTCCACTACACCGCCGCTGAAGCGCACCACCGCGACTATCACTTTCATGTGATCGAAGACTGCTGTGCTGGCTCCGATTGGGAGGCTCACTGGGCGGCACTGAAGGCGATGGCATATTTGCAACGCTCAGCCCCCATCAAGCACGATGATTTTATCCAGGCAACCCAATTGGTACCCCAGCCGCGATCGCCTAAGCACAGCTACAGTACAGCTTGAGCCGCAGAGCTGGATAGGGGTCAGGGCAAACGCATGAAACTGCGTTATTGACTTTGAAGCCCTCCTGTTGCGAAAATTCGTAACGATTTGCTCTTATTGAGAATACATGGGGCTACCTATAGTAGGTGTTTGAGGCCATAACGCTATATCTGGTTTCAAAACTTTTCATGCGTTTGCCCTGTGGATAGGGGCGTGGCAACGGTTCCAAAACGGCGATCGCGGCTTTGGTAAGTAAGTAAAGCTTGATGAAAAGCAGCTCGGTCAAAATCGGGCCAAAGGATCTCCGTGAAATACAATTCTGTATAAGCCAACTGCCACAATAGGAAGTTGCTCAGACGCATCTCGCCACTGGTACGAATCAGGAGATCCGGATGAGGCATATCAGCAGTATAAAGATATTGCTCAATCAAGTCTTCTGTCACATTAGCGGCAGTTAGCTTTCCCTGCTGCACTTGCTCAGCCACCTGACGACAAGCCTGTGCAATCTCAGCTCGACTGCCATAATTCATAGCCACATTAAATTGAATGGCTCGGTTGTTAGCGGTCACTCGCGTTGCATGTTGGATTTCTTGCTGCAAAGCTTCCGGGAGAATAGACAAATCTCCAATAAAAACAATCTTTACCCCCTCTCGCTGCATTTCAGCCAATTCCCGACGTAACAATCGCTTAAACAGCAGCATCAGGAAATTTACTTCTTCAGGCGATCGCCGCCAATTCTCAGTCGAGAAAGCATAGGCAGTCAGCGACTCAATCCCCCAGTCTTTGCAGCAACACAATAGCGCTTTGAGAGTTCTAGTACCTTGACGATGCCCCGCAACCCGTGGCCAACCCCGCTGTGTCGCCCAGCGACCGTTCCCATCCATAATCACCGCCACATGGCGAGGCAATCGTTGAGCATCTAAATCAGCAGGGAGAGACGAGAAAAATTTGCTAACCATATCACTTCTAAATTTCAACTAATATCAATCACACACTCTCAACAGGAGATTTCGTCTATCCCCTTTCATCCTACGCTTCGCGAACGGCAAAGCCGAACATCCTTCCTCCCTCATCCTTCCTCCCTCATCCTTCCTCCTTTCCAAACAGCTCCTGCAACTCTACAGCCGTCAAACTCCTGCTCCAACCATAAAGACGGTGCAAAACCCGAGTACAGGTAAAAATAAACGTGGCTCGGTTGCTCCAAGACCAAGATTGCCAAGCCAAAACATTCGTCATGCGATGTAACGTGCCAACCAAACTACTGCGATTTTGGCTGTAAGTCAGTCGTCCTTGCATCGTTCGGAGGAGGGTGAAACCCTGCTTGACTGACAAAAGTCTGAGTGATTGAAACGAAAGGTAGGAGGGAAGAGGAGCTTGGTTTAAGCTGATCAGTTACCACACCCATTAGCAAAACCCATGACTCCTACTTCCCGTCTCTATGA
>JAHHIL010000079.1 GCA_019358975.1 Trichocoleus desertorum ATA4-8-CV12 | reverse complement strand
ATTTCCCAGTTCCAGCCCAAGACCGCTTATAGTTTGTTGTTCTCGGAAGCGGTGAAACGGCGGGGGGAAGTGGGATTGGAGTTTGAAATCCCGATATTGGCTCCCGCAGAACCAGTGTTAAGGGCGATCGCTCTGCTCAAGCAGGTTTGGAATATTGAGGAACTCAAGGCGCTTAACCTACCTGACAACCATCTCAAACGGCGCATTAATGCCAGGTATTCAGGCGTGCCTCAGGCTTGCCGTCACCACTTCGCGGATTTGGTGCCAGGACGGGAAGCAGAGAATGATGATGGCGAACGGCTCTATACCCATCTGTTTCGGGCCGTGTATGCCGAGATTGCCACTTACTACTACAAGCCAGAGTGGGTCCCAGACCATCGCTTTAAGGCCGAGATTCAGGGACACTTCAAGTTAACGGAGGATGGGCAGAAACTGCCCAATTACTCGGCTCGGCAAAACTATGATGACTACCTGATTCGCGATCGCTCTCCGGGGGAATCAGGCGTGAAGCTGGAACTGCCGGGGGTGGAGATTCTGGCGGTGTTTCAGAAGGAAGCAGCAATGGTGGAGGATGAGGACTCAGGTTCAATCATGACGATTGAGTCTCCAGCGGCTTGCCTGAGGCTGGAGCAAGGCACGATCAATGCTCTCCTCTATCGAGCGGTCGATCGCCTCTTGTTCTCCAAAGAGTGGACAGAGGTGGTGACGGGGCTAGTGTTAGTGACGGGGCGAACCATCGATACCCTGCTGTCGGCAACTCCCACTCCAAAAACTGGGTTCTCCATTCTGGTTGAGGGGATCGAAGTTCCCACTCTCACCACTGCTAACCAGGTGCTCTCGGCCTGGAATCAGTTTCGTCAACTCTCCCCTCTACCCCTGCCACAGATTGAGGGGGCAGTTCAAGCGGTGGGCGATCACACGCTGCACGACCTAGTATCCATTCAAGGCGTTGAGGCGTTGAGAGCCCTCTACAGTTGCCTGGCTCTTCACTGGTTTTGTCCGCCCTCGATTGAGTCAGATGCTTTCTTGAGCGCGATCGCCTCCCCAAACCCCAGGCCTTTCGAGACTGTAAATCCCAACCGAGGGGTGAAGCTCGCTCAGCACAATGTTGAGGTCCCTGAAGTATTCCAATCTCAAGCTCAATCTGCCACTGAAGAGGAGGTCACTGCGATGCCTGATACCCCAACTGAAACATCCGTAGTGACAGAAGTTCCCCCTGAGCTTGCTCCCCACAAACTGCGCCCACGTCGCAAGTCTGTGTCGGTCGATGCTGATTTGCTGCGTTCGGTGGCCACCAACTATGGCCTTGAGATTCGCGGCAAGGCGGGAACGGTGGGACTCAGCTATGAGGCAGCACTGGCAGAATTACTGTCTTTGTTCTCAGAAACGCAGGCGGAGCGAGCGATCGCTCAGGTGCCGAGTCCCGAACCGATTCCTGCTACTGCACCCACACCCACAACACCTAACGATCCCCATCTGACGATCGCCCTCGCCGACCAAGCCCGCACCTTGGCTTGGCTCACGGGCAGGCTTGAGGCTTTGGAACAGGAAGTGGACACTCTCCGACAAGAGCGTGATGCCGCGATCAAGAAAGTGAACCAAGGCAACTCATCACCCGAATGGGAGCGCCTCCAACAGGAGAATCAGCGCCTCCAACACGAACGGGACCTGGCGACGAACAAACTTGAGGCTTTCCGCAATCTCCTCATCGGCGATCGCTCTGGCCAAGCTAATCAACAGGCGATCGCTTGCGAGGGCGTAGCCCTGATCGCTGACTCTACCCCAGTACCAGCACCCACCCCCGCAATAACGGCTCCAGCGGCCAGAGACGGTTCCCCAGCACGAAAACCAGAACCTGCCTCTGAGGCGACCGCTCCTAAGCCTACCCGCAAACGCTTCTCCGAAGACCAAGCCCTTGAGAATATCCGCCACGCCGTTCACGCCATTATGGACTTCAACAACCACGGCGATCGCTCTTTGAATGAAAAGTGGTATATCTCTTTTCCCGTCCTCCAAACCCTGCTACGAGCCAACGGGCTGTCCGCCAATCAAAATAATGTCAGCACCGTCTTTGAACAGATGAAGCAAGAGTTGGAACAACACCATGACCAACATCACCTCGGCTCCAGGCATAACCGCAGACATCCTGATATCTCCAAAATTGCTCACCTCGTTTCTCTAACTCCGTGATGCGGGCCAAAGGGTCAGGGAGAACGAAGGGAGCAAGGGGCGATCGCCTTTTTGAATTTTGAACTTTGAATTTTGCATTGATCCGCTTCATCTCCTTTTGACTTCCCTGGGATATCTTCTATATCTTCTCCACCCAGTTCCTCGAGCACCTGATACCACCTTTTATTGATTATTCTTATCCTTACTTATTAATAAGACATCTTCATAAGTCAATCTTTAGCTTACTTATCTAACCGTATCATCAGCAATAAGTTAAATGCTTGCAATAAGACATTGACTGAACCAATCATCTAATACTTAGAGTACGTATTGTTTGCACTCTATCCTTTTCTACTCTTTGTACTTTTGTAAAATTACCTCAATTCATCCTTGTTTCACCCTGCTTTGTCCTTTGCCACATCTTTCTTTACTTTATCCTTATCACCCTCCATCCTAGCCCTGCATTAACGAACCAATTCAAAATTCAAAGTTCAAAGTTCAAAAAGCTGATGGCTAACCCACAACCCATTACCGATCGCTCCTTTCACTTTGCCGTCCGAGTCGTCAAGCTTTGCCAAGTCCTCGACGGAAACCCGGGCGTGGCTCGCACACTTGCCAAACAACTGATTCGTTCTGGTACTTCCATCGGCGCAAACGTCGAAGAATCTCAAGCCGCCCAAAGCACTGCTGATTTTGTCCACAAACTCGAGATTGCTCTCAAAGAAGCTAGAGAAACTCATTATTGGCTAAAACTCCTTATCGCTACTGAGATTCTTCCTGAGCCTCGCTTACTGCCCTTACTGACTGAAGCTCAAGAACTCATCAAAATTCTCGCTGCCATCATCGTTAAAACCAAGCACAATCAAAAGTCCTAGCTTTCCACTTCTAAATTGGTCTGCGATCGCGCTTCGTGGGCGTAGCCCTGATCGCTCAGCTCTAGACTGAGTCAACCAATTATCCTACTTACGAATAAATATAGGGCAATAAACAGTTTCTACCTTTTTGAACTTTGAATTTTGAATTTTGAATTGACCTTGCATCCCCTAAATTCACATCCCACAACTCCTCGGCGACCCAACTCATGCCTAACTCCTTCCACCCGATTGACCACAACTGACGCGCACCTGACACCCTAGATGTAAGCCAAAATTTCGATTGCATATGCATTCAGATGCCGATCGCAGCAACAACCGCCACACAAATGCCGCACAAAACTTCCACCCTTATCCATTTTTCTAGGGCTTTTCACCCCGGAGGCGAGAGCGAGCGCTCTCAGAAGTACGTACTTTTGTTAAAATTCGGCCTCCCTAACTCCCCCCAATCCCTTACGCCTAAAGACATTCAATCCCTTTCTATGGGTAATTGAGCATTCTTGAAGCGATCTCAACATCTCTTCGATTAACGAAAAATGCCGTGATGGTTTGTCACAGAAACCGTGTACTTTTCTTAAACTTGCGATCGCTCAATGGGGACAGAGGGAGAGGGAAAAGGGGCGATCGCTCAACCCTATGTCACGTTAGCTTTTTAGAATTATTCTACTTGTAAAAAAAGATGTGACAATGCATAGGTCAAAGCTAGCTTCAGCTACGAGGTTCAGCCATCTTGCTTTACAGGTTTAGAACCCGACTCCTTTGAAGTTTCACAAATTCTGATACGTCAATTCTGCATTTGCCCAATCGGTTTCCTCTAGAAATTCAGCAAAAGTAGTTAGAAGCCCAGGGAATGTCTCTCTTAAAGAAGAAACATCCGCTCGATAGCCTTGGGTGCGATACCACTGGATTAAATCGAACAACGATTTGCGAAATAAAAGTAAAAAAATCCACGGGGGAACTTTTTTGTAGACTACAGGTTTTCTCTGTACTACAGAGAAGGCCTCTGCCATTTGTTGCGGGGTCAATACATCTCCAGCCAGCTCAATTGCTCGACCCACATATTGAGAGCGGTGCTTCATCACATGGGCAGCCACTCGTCCCATATCTTTTGTTGTAATCAGATGCAGTGGCTTATCGGGTTGAACTGCGAAGGGAAAAGACCCTTTAAGGACAGAGGGCCGGGTGTATGGCTTCCAAAACTCCTCCATAAACAGGCAGGCCCGCAGCATGGTTGTCGGTAAACTCGCTTGCTTGAGAATCTGCTCTACTTGATGCTTTTGCTCGATGTGAGGAATGCCAGAATTGCGATCGACCCCTCCAGCAGAATTGTAGACAAAGTGGCTCACATTCGCTTGCTTAGCAGCTTGTGCAACTCGCTCTGCCCTGGCAATTTCCCGTGGGTCAGGCTTGGCAGAATCTGGGGCAGTGGCATGGCAGTAAACAGCTGAAACACCTGCAAAGGCCGCTTCCAGGGAAGAGGCATCATCGAGATCCGCTTCCACTAGCTCAACCCCGCTATTGTGCAACTTGGATAGGGCAGGACGCGTCAGGTCAACCTTTCGGGTAATTGCTCGCAGATCCATGATGTTCTGCTCGAGCAACCCTTTGACTGCATTGCTGCCTGTGCCCCCAGTTACTCCAATGAGCAGCACCTTATCAACAGCTGTCTCTGCATTACTCATGTTCTTTGCTCCATAAGGCTCGGATCAACTGGTCTGTCAACTCCGACCCAAAAAGCTTCTCAGCTAAAGCATTATCTGGATCGCGTTCTGCAATTGTTCGCCGCATCAGTAAATCACGTTCTACCAGTAAAGGTTGGCGATCGATGGGAACAGGTTCTGCTTGCTTAATCCAGGTTAACCAACGAGTACACATGCCATGAGCAGTATTGCGAATTAGCGCAAGAGAGTCTTCTGTGGCTGGACAAGTAAAGCAAAGTGACGTGGGAGATTGCATTTGCCTCACATACAGCGCCTTACTCACAAACAAAGACAGATTAGGATTCTCTCTTAATTCTAGATAAGTGGCATTCATCGGGGCATAGTAGCGTTCTGTGTAGCTGAAGTCACTCCACAGATCAACTCTAGGGATGTAGTCGATATAGAAGAAGGGATCGGGCCGTGTACCAAATTCAAATGCTAAGTGGGGTACCTGAATCAGTGGACTCAGCCAAAGGGTTAGACGCATAGCGCTAAATCTCATTTGAGCGGCATTAATCCACGAATGAACTACCCAATTTATCTCCTCTCCAGTGAAGTTCAAAAGCGAACCTGTAACGTTGCCATCGGGGCTGCTAAAGTTTTGCAGGGGTTGAGTCCGCTGGGGCAGAATCGTAAGCTGCTGGGTTACTTCTCCGTATAACTCACTCAAAATGCTTTGCAATTGCCTAAATAAAGAGGCGTGATCTAGAGCAGCTTGAGAAGCCATTATTACCTTGCAACAGTTAACTACATGATCAATTGTAAGCCGAATTTTCAGTCTAATTTCCTAGCTAGACCGCTATCCTTTCATGGCGGTTATGTCCACTTTTGAGTGAGTGTTGGAGCCAAGTTGGGTTAATGGTTGAAGCAACGGGAGAGCTAAGTTTTCAGAGATTTGGTCTGGGGGCGCGATCGCCTTCAAGATTAGATTTTGTAGCGGAAGTTGGGTATAGGAAAATTCTAGGGTAATTTTGAAACGCTTTAGAGAAGACCATGTGTGAGTGGGAATATAAAACGATTAAGTTCTTTGCTCAAGGAACGTTCGGGGCAGGGAAGATTAACGAAATAGAACTTGAGGATGTATTGAATGAAGCTGGAGCTAGAGGCTGGGAGTTAGTGACAATTCTTCCTGGCACACGTGCTAACGGAGAGCTGTGGGATTCTGTGGCAGTACTCAAACGGGAAGTTATTTCGTAGCTTGCAGCGCGTTCGCCCGCTTGATGTAAGATTCCCTCTCTCCCTCAGCCTCCTCTCCCAAACGCCAATCTCCACTCAGCCCACAACGAGTCCTACAATCTATCCGTTGCGATCGCTTTACCAAATCTGCGGACGAGCCATATTGATTGTTAAATGACAGTAGCACTAGCACCGACATGAGACACCTGTAGCACATTCGCCAACAGCAGCCATTGCCCTACAAAGGCAATGAGGAGGGGATTCCTGATTTTCAACCAATTTCCCTGACTTCTCTCTACTTGTCAAAATCATTGTGGTGAGCGATTAGGTGCTCTAATTAACTAAGTTGAGCCTGGTTCAAATTAGTCTAAATCTCACATAATTGGTTATGTCGAGATCACTCAGGGTGCGTCGAGAATTTATTGAGAAGGTCAAGCTGGCTGTTAAGCGCAATGGCTTTCCCAGCCAACGCGCATTATCTGAAGATGCAGGTTTAGCCTTAGCAACCGTCAGTAATTTTCTGACTGGTAAATCTGTCGATCGAGCAACGTTTGTAGAACTTTGCGAAAAGCTATCTCTTAACTGTGAGGAGATTGCTGAGTTCGAGACTGATCCTGTAGAGCCCAGTGCGCTAACTGTTTTAGAGAAGATCCAAGAAGAATTAGAGTCACCAACGCAAGAAGACTCTTCCATAAAGTATCCTACTTCTCACAAGTGGCAGGATTGGGGTGAGGCGGTTGATGTCTCTACCTTTTATGGGCGTGAGC
The DNA here is from genome assembly GCA_019358975.1 of Trichocoleus desertorum ATA4-8-CV12. Classification (NCBI taxonomy): domain Bacteria; kingdom Bacillati; phylum Cyanobacteriota; class Cyanophyceae; order Leptolyngbyales; family Trichocoleusaceae; genus Trichocoleus; species Trichocoleus desertorum. Next base: position 8,970 of record JAHHIL010000079.1, on the reverse strand, counting down.
AAGAACTTGCCCAGTTACAGCAATGGGTTGTTGTGGACGAATGTCGATTGGTGGCCTTGGTCGGCATGGGAGGGATGGGAAAAACTACCCTGGCGGTTCGATTTGCAGAGCAAGTGCAAGATGAATTTGACGTTGTGATTTGGCGATCGCTGCGGAATGCTCCACCCGTTCAAGAGATCTTGGCGGACATGATGGGATTTCTTTCGACACAAAACGCAGTGATGCCAGCCTCGTTAGATGGCCAAATCGCTCAATTCATGGACTTCCTCCGCGCTTCCCGTTGCCTGCTCGTGCTAGACAATACCGAGTCAATCTTAGGAAGTGACCAACGAGCGGGTGCCTATCGAGAGGGCTATGAGGGCTATGGGCAACTGCTAAGATGCATTGGGGAAACCCGTCACCAGAGTTGTTTAGTCTTAACGAGTCGGGAGAAGGTCAGAGCTCTCAGTACAAAGGAAGGCGCAAAGATTCGTGCATTGAGGTTAGTGGGGTTAGGACCAGAGGCAGGGCAAGCTCTGATCCGAGAGAAGGGATTCTCTGTATCAATCGATGAAGGGCAAGCTCTAATCGATCACTATGCAGGCAATCCCCTAGCGCTCAAGATTGTCGCAACCACGATTCAGGAGTTATTTGGTGGCAACACGACTCAGTTTTTAGACCAGGGCACTGTTGTGTTTGGCGACATCTCAGATTTGCTAGGTCAGCAATTTGAGCGACTGTCGGCACTTGAAAAGCAAGTCATGCGTTGGTTAGCGATTCAGCGAGAGTGGGTTTCGTTACCGGAGTTGCAGCAAGATCTTGTGCCTACAGTTCCCCAACGATCGCTGATCGAGGCGCTAGAGTCTCTGCAACTGCGATCGCTGATTGAAAAAATGACTCCGATGCAGCGTGAGTTACGACCTGTGAGTTTTACGCAGCAGCCCGTGGTGATGGAGTACGTGACAAACGAATTGGTGGAGCAAGTCTGCGAAGAGATCATTGGAGGAACGGTTGCTTTACTCGACAGCCATGCCTTGATTAAGGCTCAAGCCATAGACTATTTAAGAAATACCCAGACTCGCTTAATCCTCAAGCCCATTGCAGACTATTTGATCGCTCACTCGGGCAGCCAGGAAGGGATCAGCTCCTATCTGCACCAGATTCTTTCCTATTTGCGATCGCGCCCTGGACGACAACCAGGATACGCCGCTGGCAATCTGCTCAACCTGCTTGGTCAACTGGGATTCAACGCTAGAGACTTTGATTTTTCTCACCTGACGGTTTGGCAAGCCTATTTGCGGGGCGTGAATTTGCACGACGCGAATTTTGCTCATGCCGATCTCTCTCGATCGGTGTTCACCCAAACGTTGGGTAGTCTTTTGTCTGCGGTGTTTAGTCCAAATGGGCAACTGTTAGTGACCGGAATTGATAACGAGGTTTATGTCTGGCAGATTGCTGAAAGCCGTCTCGTTTTAACCTGCAAAGGACACACAGCGTGGGTGCAATCGCTGGCGTTTAGCCCGGATGGACGATTGGTCGCCAGCGGTAGTCACGACCATACGGTACGTGTATGGAATGTGGAAACGGGACAATGTATCAAGACGCTGCGGGAGCATACCAGTGGTATTCATGCGATCGCGTTTAGTCCCGATGGCAAGACGTTAGTAAGTGGCAGTGATGACTACACAACCAGGATATGGAGGGTTGAAACCTGGGAGTGTGTTCATTGTTTGCGGGGACATACGGATCGGGTTGTATTTGTGGCATTCACTCCTGATGGGCAAGCTCTGGTGAGCGGTAGTCATGATCAAACCATAAAAGTGTGGGATACAGGCACAGGGCAATGCTTACGAGTATTAGAAACGGATATTCGTTGGGCGCTGTCAGTTAGTCTCAGTCCTAATGGACAGACGTTAGCAACGGCTGGTGATGATGCGGTTGTAAAACTCTGGGCTTTGGCGACTGGAGAGTGTATCGGAACGCTGACGAATTCCACAAGTCCTGTGTGGGCAGTTGCGTTTAGCCCTGATGGACAACAGCTTGCCACAGGCAGTGAAGATGGAATTGTCAAAATGTGGGATGTTTCAACCGGGGAGTGCCTTCACGCTTACCAAGAGCATACTCAACGGGTCTGGCTAATCGCCTTTAGCGCCGATGGGCGATCGCTCATGAGTGTAAGCGAAGATCAAATGCTGAAGCTATGGGATGCTCATTCGGGCCAGTGTCTCAGAACGTTGGATGGATACAGCAATTGGGTACTGGCGATCGCCTTCAGTTCTGATGGTCGGATGTTGGCGAGTGGCAGCGAAGACCAGTGTGTCAGAGTGTGGGATGTGGAAACCGGAGACTGTCTGAGAACTTTGCCGGGGCATACTCAGTTAATTTCATCAGTTGCGTTTGCGGCAGTGGATGAATCTGCATCAGCAAGAATGGAAGATACTGGCTATGTAATGGCAAGTGGAAGTGACGATCAGACAATCCGGATTTGGAATTACCAAAATGGAGAACACCTCCGAACGTTACGGGGGCACAGCAGTTGGGTACAGTCCGTGAGCTTTAGTGGCGATCGCGCGTGGTTGGCGAGTGGCAGTCGTGACCATACGGTGAGGGTGTGGGATTGGCGAACAGGGGAATGTCTATACACGCTGCAAGGACATAGCCATCGGGTGAAGTCAGTTGCATTCAGTTCGCAAGGAACTCTCTTGGCTAGCAGCAGCGATGACCACACCATCAAGCTTTGGGATGCAGCAACCGGGCAATGTTTACAGACGCTAGCAGGTCATTCTGATTCGGTGCTATCGGTTGCGTTTAGTCCAGATGGAAGTTTGATTGCCAGTGGAAGGGCCGATCACACAATCGGGCTTTGGAATGTGCAAACAGGGCAATGTTTGTGTACGCTACAGGGGCATACTCACCGCATTCGGTCTGTAGAGTTTAGCCCGGATGGTCAACTGGTGGCAAGTGGAGGGGATGACCAAACGGTAAGGCTATGGAGTGTAGCAAATGGAAACCATCGGAAAACGTTAATAGGACACACGAGAACAATTTGGTCAATTGCTTTCAACCCAAGTGATTCTATACTAGCTAGTGGCAGCGAAGATGAAACAATTCGATTCTGGGATATTCACACGGGGAATTGTTTGAAACTGTTGAGGATGGCTCGTCCCTATGAGGGAATGAATATCAAGGGGGCAATTGGCTTAACTTTGGCACAGCGCACGACGCTGAAAGCACTGGGGGCAGTAGAGCAGGATTGATCTGAGGTATGCTGTTGGCAACATTACCAATCAGTGAGTTGCCTATAACGTCATGTCTTCAACTCCAAATCCAGAGAACGAAGCTCCCAAACCGTCTAATGAAACCGAAGCTGTCCGCAGGCTAGTTGTTCCAGAGCCTGCTGAGGCGGCAGCAGATTCAGAGCCGGATCGATCGCCTGGAAAAACCGATCGTGATATCGCCGCTGTGTTGTCCTCCGATTCAGCCGAGTCAACTGAAGTGATTCGAGAATTAATTACACCTGAAGTGATCGCGGGTTCGACTGAATTGGAGGGCGATCGATCTCCGGGGAAGACCGATCGTGACGTGGTGATTCCTGAGTCAACGACGGACGAATCAGAAGTCAGCTAAACCCACAGCTTCAACAAAATATTTGAATGTGTGATCTCAGCGGCTCCTTCGTTCTGTCCGCATGGCAGCAAAATGTTCTAACAGCATTCGATGGACAAAAATGTAGCGACCCCCAACTTTTTGTAGAAAGAGGCGCTCTGCTGCATAGTCTAGAAAGCGGGCATAGTTCCAGGGGCTATATCCGTTGCGGTAGAGCCTTAAGCGTAGTACAAAATGCCGAATGCAGGCACTACCACCTCCAATCAGCGCAGCTATCAGCGCAGCTATCAGCCCAACACTCAACCCAACAAGCAGCCCACCGCCGTGTCCATTACCCAGCCTAACACTCAGACTATCACTCAAATCAGGATTCAGCCCAACAAGCAGCCCAACAAGCAGCCCAACAAGCAGCCCAACAATCAATCCTAGAATGATGGCACTCTGGACTGATCGAAGGATGCCTTGATTTGGCTCACCTTTTTGCTGAACTTCCGGACCACGAAATCCGCCAATCAGCCCAAAAATTAGCCCACCACCCAGCGCAAAAATCAACCCAGAAAACAGATCAACAGCCAGCCCAATAATCAGCCCAGAAAGGAAACCAAGCATTGCTGACTGCCAAGCTGCTTTCCAAGACCACTTTAAAGTTTCGATAGGTTGAATATCTCCGAAAAAAATAGCCATTAGCCCATAACTCAGCCCAACAATCAGCCCATTACCCAGCCCATTGTACAGCCCAACAATCAGCCCATCGTGCAACCCAACAATCAGCCAACTACTCAGCCCACCACTCAGGCAAAGACTCAGTCCACCACTCAACCCACCAATGAGACTGCTCTCCAAGCGGAAACAAACTCGTTGTCTTCTGTTGGGCAACCAACTCGGCTGTAATCGTTCGATCAAGAATTCCGTTTGAGCAGTAGCAGTCAGGCGATTGGCTAGCCAAATCAGCCAATGCCGAGTTTTCTGTCGGGAGTACTGTTGGGTCGTGCCTCGCCGTTGAAACATCCGGTCAATATAATTGTCAAACAGGCGTTGGCGATAGTCTTCTGCTGTGCCACCTTGGATAATGTCGTTCGGGCTAGAGTTTTGATAGGCCAAACTCATGATGCTCAGCATCAGCGGCGAAGTGGCTAACCCTTGCAACTCCGCATCATGACTCAAAATCGTTCTTAGAGATCCCAGTTGTTCCCCAGCCTGCTCAAAATACCGATCGATCTGGTCAGACGTTAAGGGTTGAATGCCGATCGCACTCCGCAGACTTAACTTTTCTACTAAAGCTAAAGCTTTATAATCTTGGATTCGACAACAGATGGTCAGTTCGGTTGTACCGTGAGTTTGCATGAACTGGTTTATAGCTTCTACACAGTCATTGCGCTGCTCAGCTTTAACCTCATCCAGTCCATCCAGCAGCAGGATTAAGCTTTGAGTTCCTACCCATTCTTTCCCTAACGCTTTGGAAACTTGGTATTTCTCCGATAGCTCTTGAATCAACCACTGCTCAATTTTCTGAGACTTCTTTGCCCAGGAAGATAGGTTGAATACCACTGGAATGGGCTGGCTCAAATCTTGCTCGCTGCGGGCAACCAAGTCTTCAGCTAGCTTTAAGAGGGTGATGGTTTTTCCAGAGCCAGGTTCACCCAAAATCAAGAGCGTGCGCCCTTCACCCATCTGATCGAAACGACTGGTTGCACTAGTACCCTCAGGTAAAGCTTGCGTAGCTTCCTCAGGAAACTCTTCCACACCATTAAATGAACGTCTCACCGCATCAATTCTCTCTTCCAACCCCAATTCAATCAAGGCTTTGGTATGCAGAGATCGCTTTAAAACTCCTTCAATCCAAAATTCCTTAACCTTGTTCAGCAACACTCTACGCTGCCGCTGTTTTTCTTCTTCAGTGAGGAGCATTCGCTTCCCGGTCATTAGTTGAATTAGCTGCTGAGGGATGCGATCACCAATCGTGATACTGAAATAATCTCTACCAGCAATAACGCTACTGAAGGTGTTGTTATTTCCTTGAATATTAACATTTTCATAATGCTGCTGTTGGTCTTGAGATAGCTGCCCCGAGTCGTTCTGGTCCTCACTGTCACCCTCGTAAGCCTTTGCAATTAGTGCTGCTACTTGAGTGACAAAACTTGCTAAAGTTGCGACTCCTTCTAGTCCTTTTCTAAGTGCTTCCACAACGTCATCAGTGAAGCTTTTGCCTAGCTTTGGCGTTCGCAACTCCTCCAGAAGCATATTCACTTTCGACTCCGCATCCCGCTTTGCAAAGGTGCTGAGTGCGTCTGTCATGGAAATTTTTTGTCTTAGCTGCATCAACACTTCTAGCGCCGCTTGCCGATCACTGTTGTTATTCCAGTTCATCACAACCCCGCGTATGCTTTTTCAATCAATGCGGCCACTTGAGTTACAGGAGTTGCCAAAGTCACAACTCCATCCAGTCCTTTTTTAAGCGCCTCTACCACTTCATCAATAAAACTTTTGTCTGGTTTTGGCTTTTGCAATTCTTCCTGAACCATCTCGACTCTTGATTCCGCCTCCTTCTTCGCAAGCCTGCCAAGCGCATCGGTTGCTACGATTTCTTGCTTCAGCTTCATCAAAGCTTCCAGAGCTACTTGCAAATCGGTATTGCCGCGATTGCCCTGCGACAAATTTTGACTAAGCGTAACATCGCCTGCTGACTGAATTGCATTAAACGGGCTGTTCTTGCCGCTAATCGTAACAGTTCCAAACGATTGATACTGGGACGGTTGACCCGATTCGATCGAGCCCGTTGTCGGCGCTTTCAGTGCTTCTGATTGAGATGCAGATCGATCGACAGCCAAACGATCGCTGCGACGCTTGCGATTCTTCAAAACCGGAATTTCATACTCCGGAATGCCTGCTGTTAAAATTGCACTACGACCATAGTTACAGGCTTCTTCGTAAGTCCTTCCAGCCCCTAACGCATCATAAAACCCAATTGCAAATTGAACCGCAGCTTTGTCCCCGATCGGCTGATTCATCCCGATCACACAGTCTACAATCTGGTGAATGGCGATCGCCTGAACTTCTGAGTAGCAGGCATTGAGCAAAACACACTCAACCTCACAGTATTCAGAAGCGGCAAACAGGTGTTCCAAGGCTTCAGTGCTAATCAGTTGCAAGGTTCCAGCATCATTCTCTAAAACCAATCCATTTTCTCCACTGCCATGCCCAGAAAAGTGGACAATCTGCGGCTGATGATCGAGCAGTGCCCGACGCAAATCTTCTGTTCGGGTTGCAAGCTGGGTTTTTAGTTCAAAGCGATCGCGATGCTGAGAACGCTTCAAAGCCTCCTCAATCTGTCGAACTTCCGCATCTAGCCGGAGTGGTTCATGATTTGGAACGTTAGGATTCGCGGTCAGAACTAAGATTTTGATTGGGTTCATGAAGCTACCACTCCTAAATGGGCTTACTCTACAGTAAATCAATCAGCCTGTACGCTAGGTATTGCTAACCTGACATACCGACAGATGAGGAACAAGTTTCAGTGTTGCTTGACTGACAAAACTAAGATGAAAAACGACTGAGGACAATAAATTCGCGCTTAAGTTGTACAGTGCCAAATTAAATAACATCAAGACAAAATCGTGTCATCGAGATAGTCTTGCCCCGAGAAGTTTCTAAGTCTTGAGACGGATGCAAGGTTACATTTTCTGGATCTGCATTGGACGCTAAACGTGAGGAGAGATAAGTTTTATAGCCTCAACGACATTAATGTGTCACTATGACAAATAAAAAGTCACTGTACAGCTGCACCAACAACACTTTCCAAGTTAATATGTTTAGTTCTAAACTATTTCACAACGCTGCGATTCTCTCCAAGATCGGGGAGTATTTTTATAGGAATCACGAAACTGGCAGTAGAAATGATTGATATTTTGATAACCTACCTTTAAAGCAATCTCTTCAACAGAGTAGTTAGTTTCTAAAAGCAAGGTACATGCTTCTGATATCCGACGGTCAATAATCCAATTATTGACCGTTTTGCCTGTAAGTCTCCGCACTAAGTCGGTTAAGTAAGCTGGAGAATAACCGACTGCTTGAGCTACTTCTTTTAATTTAATATTTTGATGATAATTCAGTTCAATGAACTCAAAGACTCCACGCAGGCGAGGAATAGATGGAAATATCGATTTTTGGATATTTGGTTTTTCAGTAACAGAGAACTTGTCATGTATTAGCTGAATACTAACAAGATCATTTTCTATGCTTACAACATCAAATCCTGCTGTTTGCAAGCATTTTATTAAGAAGTTTTTGGCTTCAGAATTAGCATTGCTTAACGAAATATTAATCATCTTACCTCCTAATGGTTATTTTTTAAATTCCTTAAGCCTAACGAAGCCATCGTGGTCATTGTTCTTACCGACTAATGTACAGTGCCAAATTAAATGACATCAAGACAAAATCGTGTCATCGAGATAGTCCTGCCTCGACAAGCTTCCAAGTCTTGAGACGGATGTAAGGTTATATTCTCTGGAACTGCACTAGACGCTAAACGTAAGGAGGGATAAGGTTTATAGCCTCAACGACATTAATTTTTCACTATGACAAATAAAAAGTCACTGTACAAATGGGTTTGAACTTTTTTGGTAAGCTCCGTATTGTTGATTAGTGCTTCTAGGGTAATACTCTGATTAGTTGAAGTCTCCGTGAATGTCATAGGAAAATCCTTAAAGTTTGATGTGGTGTGGCAAAGAACTGAATTCTTGTTTGTTCCTTTGCTCTACAACCCCATCAAACCTTGCTACTGCCTGAGTTCTAGCCTGGGAATGCCTGAGTTATCCTGACTTGTATCTCAGTTCAATCAAGTAAGAATAAGAACACTGTGCTCAGATGCCGTGTAATACGGTAGAAGCTTTACTCCCTAAGGATTTGAAACAAAAATAATGTCTGCTGATTGAAATAGACACAGATGGGTTGTATTTTCGCAAGCATGCTGCTCTGGTTGCTACTGGGTGCATCCCAGTCTTGCAAGACTCAGTTTGAGAAGTAGCCATTGAGATAAGCACACCGTTGTCGCAGCACTTGCTGCACGTTATCTTCGTCCCACTGAGCCCCCGTAATCTTCCCCCGTCGCCCAATTTGCTTGACCCTTGACTCAATCTCGCCAGAGCCAATGGAGATGCCCTCGGCTTGGTAGTAGGCGTAGTTCACGATGCGGTGTCGATGCTTGGTCAAGTAAGCCACAAATCGCTCGACCCGCTCATGGGTCCAATCATCAAATAGCTTAACGGCTCCCTCAACATCGCCTTGCCAGAGACAGGCCTCTACCTTATCGAGCCGCTGCTGTGACCCGCCGACCTTACCCAAATTTTCCGTCAGGTGGTACCAGTCTAGAATCTCTAAGCGTTGCAC